>JADFYW010000114.1 GCA_015232855.1 Fibrobacteria bacterium | reverse complement strand
TTCATTAGACTTATATTGTTAAACCAAGTCATTAGTTTCTTTTTAAATTTAGGATTTGTTTAGAAATTAGATATTAGGATTTAGAATTTTAGGCCCCTTTTAGGGGCAGAAGCAAAGCCAAATCCTCCCCGCGTCGCTACAGCTATGCCGGGCAGGTTGGGTGTGGATTCTTTACTTTCGGTATAAAAAAAACTCATGCCGTTTATTTTTATTATTTTAGGAATATAGAGTGTATTATGGGTGTGGTAACACAAATAATTAGGTTAATGACATTTATTAAAAAAATGGCGAAATATTTTTTAAGTGGGATATAATCATGATCAACAAAATAACCAATTTACGAAAGGCTCAGTATACATTGATTATGATACTGATTCTCTTTCCTGTTATTTCTTTTTCTCAGATACGTATTGCCTGTCTGGGTAACAGTATCACCTGGAGTACTGAGGGTGGCACTGGTTATGTAGCCTACCTGAAACAATATCTGGGGAGTGGGTATGATACAAAAAATTTCGGCAAGATAGGTTATTGCGCGGGGCAGAAAGTGGAACACAGCATCTGGACCGAGTCCGAGTTCAAAAATATCTTTCCCTACAAGCCGCATATTGTCACCATTATGCTGGGGACTAACGACCACAAGCATACCGAACGCTGGGACCTGTGGGAAAGTGATTTTGAGCGTTCCTACCAGGCACTTATCGACACCTTTCAGACCATGGAGACAATGCCTCTTATTATCCCTGTGCTCCCGCCTCATGCCGGGGAGGGGAAGTGGAATATTTATGGAACGGTTATTTATAACGAGCTATTACCTCATATCCGGAATGTTGCAGCAGCTAGTGGTTTGGAATATATGGATGCCAATACACCCACACGTGATAGTATTAAATATTTTTACCAGATCTTTCCTGATAGTGTCCATCCCAATGATGCCGGGCATAAAGTACTTGCAGATATTTTTGCTGAGGGCATTCAAAATATTTATGCAAAACGTACACCTCGCCAAAAGTTGCTTTGGTATGGCAGTGCTCCCGGTGCCACCGGGAATGATTCTCTGGATAAACCAAGGTTATTTGCTTATCCTGCACCCGATAGCCTGAATACTGGTATAGCTGTTCTTATTTGCCCAGGCGGTGCTTATCATCATGTGTCGCTGGAGTTGGAGGGTAGTAGTATTGCCAGCTGGCTTAACGAACAAGGTATAAACGCTTTTGTTCTTCAATATCGGTGTAATACTTACAAACATCCGATACCTTTGAATGACGCCAAACATGCAATGCGTATTATCCGGCATTATGCAGATGCATACAAACTTGATACTTCCAAAATAGGCGTCATGGGGTTTTCCGCCGGAGGTCATCTCGCTTCAACCATGCTTACTCTTTGGGACAACGGTACTCCTGATCATATCAATTATATACAAAGAAAGAAGTCCCGTCCTGATTTTGGATCTCTTATCTACCCGGTAATTACATTGAGTGGGCCATACGCCCATACTGGTTCGCGGGAGTATCTTCTTGGTTCAAATCCCGAGCAGTCTTTGGTAGACAGTCTATCAACTCAACATCGTGTGAATGCCCTAACTCCACCTTGCTTTCTTGCTCATGGAGATGCTGATGATGGGGTGGTACCTCAGAATAGTGCCATGTTTGATTCTGCTCTGCAGGCAAATGGAGTAGCTTCAACCCTTTTTAATGATGCCGGCAAGGGGCATGGGTACGGTCTTGATGGTGCCTGGCCTGATGCTTTTTTACAATGGCTTCGCCAGCAGGGGATTGTTTCTATGGCTTCTGCTTCTGCAAAACGCTCTATGCAAAATCGTGTTCAAAAAATCTGGCCCGGTCAGGAAGCGAATAAAGAGGGACTTCCTCAGCAGATATATTTTGATGTACCTGTTTCCGGGAAAGAAGGTGTGGCAAAGCGATATAATGCCAGAGGCGCACAGATTCCACAAAGGCAGAAATAGGGACAGCTGCTCTTCCCATTATCGTTATGGTGATGATTGCAATGACAACTCTTTAGCTGTTAACGCTAAAACAGTTCATTTGAAAGTATAGAAATTCGATTTCTCTGAACCGGGCTTGATAAGAGGTGTGTTTTTGTAAGCAAACCAAAGGGTTATCATAAATACAAAAAAAAGACTAACTAAAAACATATGGCCTCACTTGTTTAATTCCTGATTTGAAACATCGGGTTCTTTTTTTAATCCTGGTTTTGCGCATAATTTAAAATAAAGTTATAAGTAGCTAATAATATTAGGCATACCTAATTATACCAATAAAATACAAAAGTTTCAACATTAATCTTAAAAAGGGTAAGTTTTTTAAAATAAGAGGCTGATTCTATTAGTCTGGTTAAAACCCTTGGTTTTATTCCAAGTAATGATATCAGGATGAACTATTGTTCAATCTTCCTCCTGCATTTTACAAAAAGGATATTCGTGGCTGGATTATATTTTGCCAGGAGTAAAGAAAATTATGATTAATGCGCTAAAAACAGCGATTCCTGGACCAACCTGTTAGGGATATCGGTTTTGACTTAATTTCGGGTATCTTAAAACCAATTTTTGAGATATATTGAAACAAAGGACTTTCAGGGGGTATTTATGGGTCCGTATTGCTTTATTTTAATTCGTCCGTTGGTTTTTACATTTTTCCTGTTGTTTGCCGGTAGAGCTGTTTTATCTGCTGACATCAATATTTGGGGACGGGTTATCAATACCTGGGACCAGCCTCTGGCCGGGGTGAGTGTCAGTATCCCCGGGAGTGGTCTGGTTACCGTGACTGATTCTGCGGGAAGGTTTCTGTTCGGGACTCTTGCGATTCAGGGCTCATCCGTTCCCAAACAAACACTAAACTATTCAGCAGGTGTTGTGCAATTTGCAATGCCTGATGCCGGTCCGGTTCGCTTGGCTCTCTATGATATACAGGGGCGGAAAGTTGTGCCATTATTAGATAAACGACTGGGAATAGGGGTGTATCGTTTTTCTTTGCAAAAGGCACCGCTTCCGGTTGGGATATATTTTCTTAAAGGGCATATTAATAACAACCCGGTTACCCTGCGCTTATTAAAGTCTGCAGGTTTCCTGGTGGCGAATGTAAAGGGTAGAGAAAAGGGCCTCGCAAAACAGAGGGCTTTCGGTGCAGAAGAAATGGTTTTTAGTTATGATGGTTATGCAGACCTTCGTTTGGTCTCCCCTGTGGCTGAGGGTAATGTTGGGGATGTTGTTATGCTGAATCCGGTGGAAAATGATACCGCGGGTATTAAACTCATTAAAGCTTTTGACTCGCTGCTGGCGGTCCGGATTGTCCATCCCGGAGCGGCGCAGCTGGTGCTGGTAGAGCTTAAACCCTTTGAGTATTATAAGCAGGGAGGCACTTATCCTGTGCTTTGGCAGGGAAACTCCACCACTTCTCATTTTTCAGTCCTTCGTTTTGACGGTGCGGATGACAGGATGTTCCGGAAGTTTCAATTGATTTATGCAAACAACCGGGCAGCTGTCGGGAAACCCCGCTGGGTTTCGGAAATGGATTTGTCTACTACCCGCACATTCTCTTTTGAGCGACCACTTTCCAAAAAGGGATTGTCCACTATAAGGATTATGGATGATGCGGTTGCCCTTGGGGTCAGGCATACCCACCAGAACACCTCTATCCGGTCTACCCTGGATTATGATAACCCGGACCCCGCCCTTTACATAACGGTTGACGGAGAAAATATTGGAATCAATGAATCTCGTGCTTTGGATCTGGACAATAAAATATTGGATCGGTATAACGCGGGTATCAACACATTTATGATTATGCTTAATCATAAGGGGTATCTTGATTCTGTGCTGGGTCATCCGAATACAGACCCGGTTGATGATCTTGTTACAGGTTTTACGGCCTTTAATCTAACCACTGAACAGGGAGTGTTATTATTTCGTGCTTATATCGAGTATATTGCAGAACGCTATACCCGTCCTGATGCTCAATACGGATGGGCGGCGAACATGGTTATTGGTAATGAACTGCTCGCCCATGGTGCCTGGCACAATATGGGGGCGGTTTCCGACTCACAATTTATTGAAGAATATCACACGACACTGCGCATAGCAGACCTTGCCTGCCGCAAATGGCACCGTGACTTGCGGGTGTATGTCTCTCTTGACCATCACTGGACTAAAGTATATGATAATGATCCACCGAGGGGGATACAGGGTCCGGATTTTATTGAGGGGCTTACGCAGCTTTCCCGGTCAGGCGGAGATTTCCCGTGGAATATCGCCCATCATCCTTATCCTCAAAACCTGTTTTTCCCCACCTGGTGGCAGGATGATCAGCCCACCTTCAGTTTTGACACACCCATGATGACCCTTAAAAATCTGGAAGTACTTCCTCTTTTTCTGTCACAAGACCGGTTATTGTACAAAGGAAAAATACGCCGTATCGATATTACTGAGCAGGGGTTCCATACCCCGGACGACAGTGACGGAGAAATAGTGCAGGCGGCAGCCTGGACCTGTGCCTTCCACAAAGTAAACCACATGCCCGAAATAGGTACTTATGTCTACCACAGTCACCGGACTTCTGATGCTGAGGGCGGCCTGGATATGGGGTTATTGGTTAAGAACGTGTCTTACGAGAAAAAATATATCTGGGAGGTATACCGCCAGTCAGATACTGAAACCTGGGATTCGGCCTATGAATTCGCCAAACCGGTGCTGGGAATTTCCAGCTGGGATGAGTGTCTGCCCGATTATACCAGAGTTAAAAAATAAGTGGAGGACGTCCCCCCCTTGTATTGTATTAAAAGATTTATAGTAAAGCACATCCTTATTCGATAATCTTTAATATTAACGACGAATGAAAACGGTATTAATACCTTTATTAGGTTTTGATATTCAATAATTTTTCCATTCCTATTCTTTCTTGTTCCGATAAATCAATAAGGATATCAGAGGCCTGATTTATGTATTTAACATCTCCTGTTTCTCCGGCCTGATGAAATAATGTTGATACCTTTTTCCAACCTTCTGCAATTTCTTCATAATCATGATAGGCTGTTTTTAGTACTTCAGTATTTAATAATTCGAAACTCTCTTTTAAAAAATCCCGGTATAAGTTTCTAAACAATGAACCACCGGTACCCGCTTTTTCCATGAGCAGTGCGGTCGTCTGAAAATCACCTTTTACATCTTTACTATTGTTAAACCACTTTTTTATTTCAGTACTCGTTTTTAAAATCCCTTTGTAACCAATGTTTTTGATGGGTGGATTTAAGAAATCTACAGCGTTGTTGTAAATAGCCTTTTTAATAACCTTTTTTAAATCGAATGATTTTTCATTTTTAGTTATAGCATATGTTCTATTTTGAGAAGACATAGGACCTTTTTTACTTCTAGCCAGCTCAAGACTTTTTAAAGACGTTTTTACTTTCCCACCCTGCTGATTGGTGTCTACCAAATAAGCAAATTCATGGTCGTAACCATACATTGCTGCATAATGACCTGCAAAATGAAATTTATTGGTAAAATATTCCAAATGATAACAGTCTAATTTTAATCCAACCGCTCTTCCTTGTTTAATATGTTTAGTTACATTTTCCCAAGCTTTTTTTTTGGATGATGTTTCTGTAACTTCCAGGTCTAAGTTAAGGTTTCGACATATATTTTCTGTTAAAATATCTGGTTTCACTCTTCCGCCAATAAATGGGAAATCCATGATTTTCATATTCCAAAATATAAATCCGAGCCCTTCTCCAATTCCAAACAACATCGGTTCGGATAAATCAATCCCAACTTGCTTTAAAAGACTACCTGTTGCTGTGGTTTCACAATGTTGTCCGATAAATTTTTCGAAATTATTTATGATCATTTGTTATCTCTCTTGTAGTATAAAAAATTTCGACCAAATTAAGCTTACTGCATTGTTCCACAACTGCTTGATGTTACTTCCATCTTGTCTTGCCAATCAGATACTTGTGGCTGCATTTTTAAAACCTGGAATTCTTGAACCGGGATGTTGGATAATGAGACAACGGCTTCATCCGGCAGAATATCCTGATAAGGATTACCAATGGTGCTGAGAGCATTTATAGCATAGAGACCTATATCATTACTGCCGCCACCATCTGCCAAAATCATACCATACTCTTGCAAAGCTTTTGCAATGGTTTTCTCATAGGGAGTAAGATTTAATGAGTCCAAATTAAGGTCTGGATTTAACTGAAGGAGTGCACCTTCAGGCAAGGCATCAGAACGTTCTGATTCTCCATCACTATCTGTAGCAGGGGACACCGGACCACCTGATTTAGGAAATGGATAGTTAAAGACAAGCACATGCTCTATGTTCTCTGCCTGAAGTTCATCAGGCCATATTACACCGCCGAGAAATGCAAATCCAGAACCACGGGATGAAAGTCCTTTTGGGAATACACCGTTACTATCCATTGGGAGACTATTGCCCCAACCTGCAATCCACTTATCCTTGATTTTATTAGTTTGCCAAAAATCGTATTCACAACGGGTTGTCAAATCAAGAATGACCATATGATTGTCCTGGTCAGGTCCTTTACCGCAGCCAGTAGGATGTGGATCTCCTGGCTCACCATCAAAACCGGGCTCTGCCCAATCAGGGATAGGGACATCTTTCATTATACTGATTCCAAGCTCCCACTCCGATCCGCATGCCAATTCGATATCATAACGTTGGGTATTATCATCAGCAAAAAACACTGGTGATGTATATTTTTTAACTTGGAGAATGAGATTTCCGGCTTCGGAAAGTCCGTTTACCAGAGCCTTTGAATTAGGGTCAATCTCAGGAGTGAGGCTAATTTTTTTATTGAAAGGGCTATTGGGAGTATACAGGGATAAACTTGAAAATTTGGGGAGATGTTCAGGTCTTCCAACACTGGTATAGGGGGTGATATAAGGACTAGTAGTTTCTTCACTATCACCACAATTCGATAGGATAGTAAATATTGCCAACCCGGTTATTACAAATATGTTTTTTATTGATAACTGCATATTTTTTCTTAGTTAATTTAAAAAAAATGATAGCATCACGAGCCAAATTCCCAAACAAAAGTTTTTACTGAAGTTTGGATGTGACAGTCTTAAAAAGTTTCCCTGATATCAGTGCAGTTAATAAAACATCCGGTTAAACAGGTGTCCGGTTACTTATTGTTTTTGATTTCTCTGATAAAGGTCCTTACATATCTGATGCTTGATAATATGAGGGCCAACCCAATGCCTATATACAAAATTGCTAAATACTTTTTAGGAAACATGGAATGCCGCAATGTATATCCAATTGAAATCATGATAAGAATTAGTAAATAGCTTTTGCGGGGGAAAAAGGAAAATAAACATCTTTTCCCTTTCATTTGAAGAATTCTCTTTAAGTTTTGATCCACTATCTTTAAAAAACCAAAATGATGAATTAATAACGCCAATAATACTCCAACACCAGAAAAGATATATCGTTCAATATGGGGAACAGTAGATAACCATAAATAGGAAAATAATAAAAGCATTATCCCAACACATTCCCAGACAATACCTGCAAGAATTAAAAGAATAGTTCTCGATACTGCAGGTTTATATTTACTTATTTTTTCCATAATGAATAGTCTTACTCTCGCATATTGCGAAGTTCACCTGCTTGTAATAAATGTATCAAATTTTTGAGTGATACCCAATTCGACAAGTTCTCCGTGATGCCCTCTTCAAATTAATTCAGAAACGAGAAAATGTGTATCAATTACTTTTTTTTCGACGAACCTTTTTTATTGACTTGGGGAAAGTCCAGTATTGATTTAGGTGCATCTGGAATACGTAACATTGAAATATCTCTTAACTTTAAAATTGTCCTAACATCTGAACTTAGAATTTATAAACTAGCAAAATTAAATGCCTTGATTTGCTAGAGGGTAACTAGTTCTCCAATTAAGTATGTTGTGGCTTTTCCTGATATTAAAACTCTGTCATTGTTTAGTTCACAATATAATGTACCACCGCGTTTTGATAGTTGCTTAGCCTTTAATTTGTTTTTGTTCAATTTTTTAGCCCAGTATGGTATTAATGCACAGTGAGTAGAACCTGTAACGGGATCTTCATTTATTCCATAGCGTGGCGCAAAAAAGCGGCTTACGAAATCAGAGTTTTTGCCTGGAGCAGTTACGCAAATGCCTCTTGTTTCAATTTTATTTAAAATATTAAAATCAGGGTTTAATGAAACAATGTCAGATTCATCTTTATAAATAACAATGTAGTCGACAGCTCTTAAGATTTCCTGTGGATTTTTTCCAAGCCCTTCAAATAAAAATGCAGGTTTTTTTGATGGGGTAGGGGGCTGGGATGGAAAATCTAATTGTAATAAATCATTTTGCCTTTTTATGGTTAACGTTCCACTTTTTGATGCAAAAATGACCTTATTGTGAGCATATTCTAAATGATTAAATAAAACATATGCGCTGGCAAGTGTTGCATGACCACAGAGGTCAACTTCTGTTGTGGGTGTAAACCATCGGATATGATATGTATGGTTTTCTTTTACAAAAAAAGCGGTTTCAGATAAGTTGTTTTCTGCGGATATTTTTAGCATTAACTTATCAGATATCCATTGTTCAAGGGGACAAACACCAGCCGCATTACCTTTAAACATTTCATCTGTAAATGTATCAATCTGATAAAAGGGTATTTTCATTATTTTTTCCTATAAGGCTTAGTTTTGCGCCCTCCGAAGTACCATGGAAGCAGGAAACAGAGAGCCGTCTGCTCTAAAGGAATATTTTAAGATCTATGGCCTGGCTTGGCCAAAATTTCCAGGTAAAAAGATTCATAACCTTTTTTTTCTGCAATGTCTATAGAAGAGAATACATCAGCAGTTGCCACTGGTTTTGCTTCTTCGGCATTTTGCCCAAATCTGCAGTCAAAATCCCAGAAGTCGACACCTTCGGGAAGAGCCTTTTTTCGTTCTCGTTTGAAGTACTTTTTAACATCGAATTTTATTCTGTCGACTAATCTTGGAGTCTTGATTTTGGGGTGAGTCAGTTCAAATGTTTTTTTCATGCGTATTTTTAACCTTGCTTAAAATTTCTTGTAAAATTGAGGCTTCGATTAGGTTCCACTACTAAATCCCAGATTTGCCTGAATTTAGGTTTTCATTTCATCACTGTAAACAATGGAGGGCTATAAGTTAATAAATCAGACTGTTCTACCACTTTAAGTAATTACCAACCTTAATATCTTTTAGGAAAAAGATCTGCTTTATAAAGCTGAAACTGCAATGGCTAAAGGGTGGTTATACTCTTTATGGAGTTCTTAATGCCTTTGATAAAAATTTATCCAATTGATTCGAAAACTCCTGTTTTTCTTTGCCTCCATAACCGTCAGGTCCTCCTGTCTGAACCCCGCTTGAACGAAGATCTTCCATAAGGTTCCGTGTAGCCAATCGTTGTCCGATATTTTCATCAGTCAAGTATACGCCCCGAGGATCCAGGACCACACCACCTTTCTTAATCACTCGACTGGCGAGAGGTATATCAGCAGAAATGATTAAATCCCCTTTTTCCATAATTTCCACAATATGATCATCGGCCACATCAGCTCCAGCGGATACCACTACAAAGGAGATCCATTCAGAAGGGGTAACAGCCATTCTTTGGTTGGCCACCATAACCAGGTGTACCTCACGCCTGTCAGATGTTTTAAATAAGAGCTCCTTACAGGATCTCGGGCAGGCATCGGCATCTACTAGAATTTTCATTTATTTTCCTTTTGTGTTAACCTCTCAAATCAAGGGTGGAGAAAGCGTCCGGTGTATTTGTTTTGTTTGGTTTCACAGTATTTCGAGGACTGATTCTGGAGGACGTCCTATCTTTGCTTTGCCACCATTAATTACAATTGGCCGCTCAATTAATATTGGATGCTCAGTCATCTGTTTAACAATACCCGTTTCAGTCTCAGCCATTTGAATTCCGAGTTTTGCAAATTCACCTTTACGTAAAAACTGTGATGGTTTTAATCCAAGTTTGCTTGCAATAACTTCAATTTCCTCTCTGGAGAGAGGGGTATCAAGATACTCAGTAATCTTTAGTTCTAGCCCCTGGTTATTGAGCAGTTCAAGTGTTTGACGACTTTTTGAACAATGCGGGTTATGTAATATTTCTATTTTGGACATGGTTATTCCTTTTGTAATCGTGATTATATTGAGTTAACGTTCAGTTTGTTCAGCTCTTCTTCCAACTTACCCATGTTTCTTTAAAAACTTTTAATTATACAAAATAATTGTTTTAGACCGCCTGGCCTAACCTGGTGAAAAGATATTGATAAAAATGTCCTTAATATTACCTACTCCAACCGTAGGACGATTCACAAAAGGTTCAAACAACCCAACCATGAATCATCCCTAAAACACGAATTTTTCCTTGTCAAAATAACGTGTTAATGTAATTAGTTATTATGAAAGGGTAATGTAGGACGGTCAGAGGTTTACAGTGTACAGCCAATTATTTCATGTAACTAAATTCTGGCGATCGGTATTCATACATCCCATCTCCTTAAAATTCAGGTTATTATATGTTACAACTATTGGCACAAGATGCTAAAAAATCGGAATTAGAACCCTTTAACAAGTTTATTGGACGATTCAGGGATAAACTGGCTTATCTCTTCCGTGAACGGATAGATGCCAATGCGGCCAACCTTAAGCGGGGTATTCCTCCCTTTATTTTTCAGGAAGTATTTAGGCAACAGCCCCAGGCCGCTTCTATTCAAAAAAAATATGGTGGCAGGGGGGCAAATCCTGCTGAAATTCTTGCGGTGTTGGAGGCTGCCTCTTATGAATCTCTGGCTTTGTCACTTATTCTGGGTATTAATGGTGCTCTTTTTCTGGAACCACTAGCGCGAATGGGATCTGAGTCTCTGAAACAAAAGGTGTTTAACCGTTTTATAAATGAAGGGACCACCGGGGGCTTAATGATTACTGAGCCTGATTACGGAACGGATGCCCTTTCTATGAAATCATACTGGGAACCTACTCCTGGTGGCTATCATGTGAATGGCCTTAAGCATTGGGCGGGACTTACGGGTTGGGCCGATTATTGGCTCATCACTGCCCGGGGTAAACGCTCTGATGGCAGTTTAAGCCGGGACTTGTCATTTTTTGTTTGCGATTCGTCTTGTCCGGAGCAGCGAATTGTTGTGGAAGAATATTTTAATAATCTGGGTTTGTACATTATTCCCTATGGAAGGAACGTAATTGATGTACAACTTCCTTTTGACCATAAACTAGAACCCAATGGCAGTGGGGTAAATGGCCTGATGGACATGCTTCATCGCAGTCGTATGCGGTTTCCTGGTATGGCACTTGGGTATTTGAAACGATTACTGGAAGAAGCTGTTTCTCATTGTAACGAGCGCAAAGTGGGAAAATGCAAGCTCAATAAGTATGATCAGGTACAGCGGCGCCTTGCCAGAATGCAGGCCTATGTAACCATATGCTCAGCAATGTGTAAACATGCCGCAGAACTGTCTTCAATCCATAATAATCTTACTGGAGAAGGGCTTATTGCAAATGTGCATAAAACAATTCTTAGTGATTATATGCAGGATGCCGCTCAGTCGCTGTTGCATCTTACGGGTGCAAAGGGGTTTAAACAGGACCATATTGCAGGGCGTTCAATTACCGATAGCAGGCCTTTCCAAATATTTGAAGGTTCAAATGACGTTATTTATGTGCAGATCGCTGATAAATTCATAAAAGAAATGAGAAAGAAAAATCAGTCAAATCTTTATATATTTCTCACTTCACATGAACTTACTACACTTTCAGCCGGTTATTTTAAGGAATACCTTGATGTTTCTTTATCAGAGAGTTTACCACAGCGCAAGCTTGTTGATCTCGGGAAACTTCTATCTTGTGTGGCAGTTGCAGACAAAACACTGTTGCTTGGAGAATCGGGTTATAATAAAGCCCTTGTGGCTGCAGCGCTTGATGTCCTTTCAGAAGATATTGCACAACATTCTGCAGCGTACCGAAATAAACCAATTGCTACATACCACGATGTGGCAGGACAAAGCTGGCTTGATTGTGTCGACAACCTTGGGGGGTAGACATGCTCATAGATAGATTTTTTAAAAGAGGCTCTGATTATTTAGGGGTTAAATACCCCATCCTCTGTGGCGCCATGACCTGGGTCAGTGATTTTGGTCTTGCAAAAGCAGTGAGTGAGAGTGGTGGTTTTCCTATATTGGCAGGGGGAAATATGCCTCCTGATTTGTTTGAAAAGGAAGTGGACCAGTGGACAACGGGGCTTAAGCATCCCTTTGCTGTTAATCTCATAACCATTTCTCCCAATTACCGCCCCCAACAGGAAATACTCGAAACAAAAAAAGTACCCCATATAGTTTTTGCAGGTGGTTTTCCCCGGCGCAAAGAAATAGAAAATGCGAAGAAGACAGGAGCCAAAGTTATGTCCTTTGCTCCTGAAGAGAGTATCGCCAGGCAGCAGATTTCTTTTGGTATAGATGGTCTTATTCTTGAGGGCAGTGAAGCTGGCGGACATATCGGTCATGTATCTCTCACCATTTTGCTCCAACAGGTTTTGTTTAACTTTGATCAAGTACCGGTGTTTGTTGCAGGTGGTCTGGCAACTGGTAAAATTATGGCCCATTTATTGACTATGGGGGCTGCAGGCTGTCAAATGGGTACCCGCTTTGTAATGACAGAAGAGTGCAATGTTCATCCCGCATTCAAAAAGGTCTTTCAAAAGTCCAAAGCAAGGCATGCGATTTCTACGCCCCAATACGATTCAAAACTCCCTGTGGTTGCAGTTCGTGCGATAAAAAATAATGGCATGGAAGGGTTTGGAAAGCTGCAGCTCGATTTGCTCAATCAGCTCAAAGCAGGATCAATTACCCGGGAAAAGGCTCAATATGAAGTGGAGAATTATTGGATGGGTTCATTGAGAAATGCAGTTGTTGATGGTGATATTGAGGGTGGGTCCTTAATGGCTGGTCAGAGCGTGGGTCTTGTCCACAAAATACAGCCAATGAACGAGGTTATGCAGGAGCTGGTGCAAGATGCAGAAAAAGAACTGCAGAAGGTAAAAGAAAAACTGTCTTAAATCTGTCTGGGTTATTCGAGAGGGTTCTCGTCCCAAAGTTGAGATTAATTTGTTAATAGCCAAATCTTTTTTTGCTTTATCAAGGATTAAATACTCTTTGATTCACCAACTGCTTTTCCATAAGATATTCCGCTATATCTTCTGCGATATTTTTATTGCCAAATTTATTGCAATGGGGGTCCATTTTATAACGGGTATATTCTCTCTTTATGGGAATAATCCCAATATCATTCCTACGGCCAATGTCGAGTAAAATTTTATAGTTAGATTTAAAGTCTATTTCATATAAACTATCCTGCTCCATGATGTAATCTTTACCGTTTTTAAAAATTATCCGGTTCCATTCCAGCTCCCATTTTCTTGCACCTTCATCACTACTTTCAGAGTGGAGTAGGAATCGGAATGAATGAGCTTTGGCCAAAGAATCAAATTTCAGGAATAACTTTTCGGTTCCTATCCATTTGTTTCTTATTCGTTCATCATCGATACTATGTATAGTTGTATAACCATGTTTTAAAAAAGAAAGTACAAATGTGTATTGGTCCCACCAGTGATGTTGTTCTACCTCTTTGGAAACATAATTTTTGATCCTGTTTATTATGTAATTTCTGACAAAACGGACCGTTGCTATATTTCCCAGAAAAATTTTTACCCGGGAATAAAGAGACGGCTCTACAATTTTTTTCTGTTCAGGAATTCCAAGCCATATTCGCTCCAGGTTCTTTTCATCATTTAACCTGTAATAAAAGGGTTTTTTCATATCTGGCGGTATCTTTTCATCCTTACTAAAGGTATTTATATTGAAATATCCTGGCGAAAACTGATGGATAACAATATCAGGATTAAAGCTTAGTCCTTCATTGATAAGAATTTCCAAACTGTGGTCGGTGCTGTATCCACCCATCCCCATGCTGATAACTTCGGCGTTGATGCCATTCATGGATAATTTCTTTTCTACTTCCCTTGCAATGATTTCAGAGGGGCGACAAACACCAAAAACAGGTGATCCACCAAGTAAAAGAATGCGTGTGGTTCCCGGAGTCTTTGCTCTCGTGTGGTTAATATCTTTCCAACCTTCCTTATTAACCTTATAACTGCAGGAATCTGTTACATCATCTGGATTTTTAAAGAACAATTGTGCCTCGGGGAAGTGGTGCCACCCATATAGAGCTGCTTTTGGAGCTTGCCTGGAACCTACCTGCCTTTTTATTGGAGCAGGGATAAGCATGTGGCACAAGAGTTCAACCAATAAAAACGTAAAACCAATGCAGAATAGTAATAGAATTAATTTTAATTTCGCAGTTTTAGCGCTATCCTTTGCATTAATAAAAAACAAGAAAAAAATCAGGAACAAGAAAAGAACTTGTATAAGCGTTATCCAAAGTGATGTATTTGCGCTGAGGATAACACCATCTCCATCTCCTATGAAGTGGTCGATAAGCCTCTCCATTAATTCTGAGCCTGCTAGACCGAAAAATAACAGTCCTAATATAAACCTCTTTTTCTCTATAAATATTATCATTTTTTTTCCAAAATTTAATTGAGTAGTTAAGCTCTTTGGTTCCTCAGCAGAATAAGGGATTA
>JADFYW010000113.1 GCA_015232855.1 Fibrobacteria bacterium | reverse complement strand
CCCTGATTAATAATATTATGTCGGTACACATAATGAAATGGTGAAAACATGGAATCCTACAGTCTGTTTACTGATTACGATATACACCTCTTTAAAGAGGGAAACCACTTTCGGGGGTATACCAAGTTCGGTTCCCATCCGCTAACAGTGGAAGGAGTAAGTGGGGTTCAATTTGCCGTATGGGCTCCAAATGCACGAGAAGTCTCTGTAATTGGAAATTTCAATGGTTGGAATGCTCATTCTCACATCTTAATACGCAGGAAAGACGACTCAGGTATATGGGAGGGTTTTGTCCCCGGGATTGAAGCTGGTGAAATTTATAAATACCATATTAGTTCAAATTTAAATGGTTACGAAGTAGACAAGGGCGACCCATACGCCTTTGCATGGGAACATCCACCAAAAACCGCGTCCAAAGTTTGGAACCTCGATTATGAATGGCAAGACAAAAAATGGATGAAAAATAGAATAAAGACCCAGTCTCTTGCGTCTCCGATGTCTATTTATGAAGTACATCTTGGTTCCTGGCGTCATCATGACAATGAGCCTGGCCATTCTCTAAGCTACCGTGAAACAGCCATTCAATTGGCTGAATATGTAAAAGAACTCGGATTCACACACGTTGAATTTCTTCCCATTATGGAATACCCGTTTTATGGTTCCTGGGGCTATCAAACTACGGGATATTTCGCACCCACTTCACGTTTTGGTATTCCACAAGATTTCATGTATCTTGTAGATTACCTCCATCAACAGGGTATTGGTGTTATTCTTGATTGGGTACCTTCCCATTTCCCTTCCGATGAGCACAGCCTGGCCTATTTTGATGGCACCCATCTCTATGAACATGCTGACCCACGAAAAGGGTTTCACCCGGACTGGGCCACATACATATACAATTACGGACGTAATGAAGTTGTAAATTTCCTGATTTCCAGCGCTATGTTCTGGTTGGAAAAATACCATATTGACGGGCTTAGGGTTGACGCGGTGGCGTCTATGCTTTACCTCGACTATTCCCGAAAAGAAGGCGAATGGATTCCCAATCAATATGGCGGTAAAGAAAATATTGAAGCTATCAAATTTATCCGGCGTTTTAACGAAGTAATCTATACTGAATTTCCCGATGTTCAAACTATAGCGGAAGAATCTACTTCCTGGCCCATGGTAAGCCGCCCGGTCAGCATGGGTGGTCTTGGCTTTGGTATGAAATGGAATATGGGCTGGATGCACGACACCACATCATACATGAGTAAAGAACCCGTTCACCGTAAATACCACCAGCACCAACTCACTTTCAGTATGTTATATGCATTCCATGAGAATTTTGTTTTGCCACTTTCCCATGATGAAGTAGTACATGGCAAAGGCGCCCTCTTGCAAAAAATACCTGGCGACGATTGGCAGAAGTTTGCTAATCTCAGATGTTTTTTAGGATATATTTATACCCATCCAGGCAAAAAGCTCTTTTTTATGGGTAATGAATTCGGGCAATGGAACGAATGGTGTCATGATAAGAGTCTCGATTGGCATTTACTGAAACATCTACCCCACGCAGGGGTAAAAAAATGGATGAGTGATCTGAATACCTACTATCGTGCCACTCCGGCCCTTCATGAACGGGATTTTGAGCCGGGTGGATTTCAGTGGATAGACTGTAATGATGCGGAGAATAGTTTGTTATGCTTTATTCGTTATGGTCTTAAAGACTCGGAACTGATTTTTGTTGCCTGTAATTTTACTCCCGTGGTAAGAGAGGGACGAAGGTTCGGAGTACCATCCGCCGGAATCTGGAGAGAAGAACTCAACTCTGACAGTGAAATCTATGGCGGTAGTGGCAAAGGTAATCTGGGCAGTGTAAAAGCAGAGCCCATACCTTCGCACAATATGGAACACTCCATTTCCATAACGATGCCTCCTTTAGGCATTGTTATGTTTAAACAAAAAAAAGTAAAAAAGCGGCCGGCAAAAAGAAAAAAATCAGTTACGGTCCAGGGAAATAAGCCTAAAACAGAATAGTTTCAACATTCATTCGCATTATGGCCAAAAAGGATATATCCATTAAAAACGAGCCTTTTATTCCATCTCCTGAAGCGCTGTTAGCGCTTGTTACTGAGTTACCTGAATCACTCTCGCCCCTTTTTAAAAGAGTCTTTGCTCTTGATAATGGCAGCCTGGTAGCTGCTGCGGTATATGAAGCAAATGAAAATTTTATTATTAGAATTGCCACCAATCTTTCAGGCACAGCTGTGCTTCATTGGGGAGTCTATCACCATTCACCTCAGGAATGGATTTTTCCACCAGAAGAACTTCATCCGCCAAATACTATCTCGTTTAACAACCAGGCCGCCCAGACAGCATTCTCTATAAATGAATCCGCACAATCATGTACCATTACCTTCTCCTCAGAAAAGGCGCCATTAGGTATTAATTGTCTTCTGCATGACCCCACTATTAATTTATGGGCCAAGGAGCAGGGCAGAAATATGATTATTCCTGTCCGCCAGGCCAAGCTTAATGAGAATAGAACAGCTATAAATTTATCAAGCGGAATAACCAATGATATCCTGGCCGCTGAAACCAGTAATAATTCCTGGACCCTTATGCATCGCTTTAACTTGTGTCATGATCTTCTGGATCGCGCGCAAAGTACTGATGACTTCATGACAATTTATGTCTGGATGCGTTTTTCAGCTATCCGGCAACTCACCTGGCAACGCAATTACAATACCCAGCCCCGTGAACTGTCCCATTCCCAGGACAGACTCACCCAAAAACTCTCAGAAAAATACCTTACCGGTAGTGACCAGACAACCAAAAGGCTCATATGCGAAACCCTGGCTCTGGTGGGAAGGGGTGGCGACGGTCAAAAAATCCGCGATGAAATTTTAAATATCATGCACCGGCACCGTATCAAAGAGGTGAGCGGCCATTTTATAGAAGAATGGCATCAGAAACTCCATAATAATACTACCCCAGATGATGTGGTTATATGTGAAGCCTATATAGCATTTTTTAAAAGCGATGGAAAAGAGGACATCTTTTACAAGGTCTGTAACGATGGAGGTATTAGTAAAAACCGTCTTGAAAACTATGAACGCCCAATCACATCAAAACCTGACTTTATACCCCATTTAAAAGATGCACTCATCCATGAATTTTCCCAGTTTCTTCAAATCCTTAAGGAAGTACATTCAGGGGAAGACCTGCATACTTCAATCAAAATGGTTGAGCCTTTCCTTACCGGCGAATTAATACATAACCTGAGACAAATACAAAATAATTTCAATCATTCAGAAATTCCGGTTGCACAACGATGTAAAGAGATCACCGACATACGTCAATCTCTGCAAAAAAAACTGAGAGAATCTCAAAATGGAGTAAGGGAATTACTCTACCTTGATATATCATTGTCCTCCTTGTTACGGACAACGGTGGAGAGCAGTTTACATAAACTCCCCGAGCTAAAACAGCAAACCGACCTGCTTCATCAACTGTTAATCAATATTATACCAAATTATGACTCCCAGGAATTGCCCCTGTGCCAGAAGCATTGGGAACGCCTGGCACAGCTCCCTGCAAGGGAATTATACAAACCCCAGGAAACGTTGTCTGCAGCCGAACGCTTGAGCAGACTTGTTGAATCAATTACCGACAGCTACTATCGTCTGATTCAGAAGCAAGCAGAGTTCCTCGGAAAATCTTTTAAAGCTGAGAAATGGTCCATTGAACTTTTTGGTGAAGAAGTAGCGAGAGGCAATCTTCTTTTTATAATATCGGCCCTTCTGCACTCTGTGAATAATGAACTTCGCAAGCAAATTCATACCGGAGACTGGCAGATTATAAGTTCCGGTAATGGTTATGGGACCATTACTTCGGCCAGGAACCTCGCTTCCGTACAACTGAAAAAAAAATTACTCCCCCTTATACTAATAATAGACAAGCTATCTGCTGAAGAAGAAATTCCCACAGGAATTGCGGGTGTGATAACCACGCAATCAATCGATATTCTCTCTCACCTCGCAATCCGGGCCAGAAACGCTGGCATTTTAGTAGCAATATGTAATAATCATGACACGTTTAAAGAGCTTCAGGCCTTAAACGGAAAGCCCAGGTCATTAATCACAACTCCGGAAGGGAATGTTAACATCAGCCAGGAACAAGAACCTGTCGCACAAAATACAACTCAATCTGCCGCTCAAACGATTATCAGCAAACCCGCTGCTGTTTCGACATATGCGATTATAGAGAAAGATTTTACGGAAAGTCGGGTGGGTGCAAAAGCCTGTAACCTCAAGACCCTGTCTCAGAAACTTCCTGATTGGCTCCAGACCCCTCATTCTGTTGCCCTTCCTTTTGGAGTATTTGAAAAGATACTTGCTTTACCTGAAAACTCTGAAATTGCTAAACAGCACGCCAAAATTTGTAAGACCATTGATAATGCCGGCCCGGATGTTAAGGTTAAAGATTTATCCAAGATCAAAGACATTATTTTAAAGCTCAAAAGACCAGACACTCTCTTTCAATCATTATCCGACTGTCTGCAAAAATCTGGTTTACCCCTTCCCGATGACCAGGAATCCGCCTGGACCAGTATTAAACAAGTCTGGGCTTCAAAATGGAACGAACGCGCCGTACAAAGCAGAGGTAACAGAGGCGTTCCTCATTCGTCCCTGTTTATGTCTGTACTCATTCAGGAAGTAGTACCCGCAGAATATAGCTTTGTTTTACATACGGTAAATCCAATCACCCAAAACCCCGATGAGCTCTATGGAGAAGCCGTTGCTGGTCTGGGAGAAACACTCGTTGGAAACTATCCAGGCCGAGCCCTTGCCTTCAGTTGGAACAAGAAAAACGCTTCCAGTAATCTCATCAGTTTTCCTGCAAAACATGAAGGCCTATTTGGACATGGCCTTATTTTCCGTTCTGATTCCAATGGTGAAGATACTATGGATTACGCTGGTGCAGGTTTATACGATAGCATTATGACGAATCCCCCGGAAGAGCGCCTCCTGGATTACAGTACCCTCAAACTCATAACGGATAGAGATTTTCTTGATAATTTTTTCATGAAACTAGCAGATGTAGGCCAGGTAGTGGAAAAGGCCTTTGATTATCCCCAGGATATTGAAGGCGTTTATGCGGATGGAAAATACTGGGTGGTACAATCCAGACCCCAGGTAGGAATAGATTGTAGCCAATAGTGTGATATGAAAGAACAAAAAAATGTTAATTAGTTCGTATTCAAAATTAACAAAAATCGTTTATGCTATGAACATGTCGTTGCCCGGCTTGACCGGGCAATCCAGCAAATCATCGTTTTTAAGATGGATCGCCCGGTCAAGCCGGGCGATGACAGTGGTCGTTAAACATACAAACAATTTTGATGCTAATCATGTACACGAACTAATAAAAAAAAAGATTGCAGAATGAAGAGAAGACGATGACCATAAACCAAAATCTTCGCATTGGAAACCAAAGCGCCTGGTCAGCAGAGAGTGTCCTTCAGCCTTTCTTTTTTGCGTTTACCAACAGATTCAACGCTTTTGAATGGTTTCCTGATAAGCAAGAAGACGGAAGCGGGTGGGACGTTGATGATATTGATCGTACCACCAGACAATTCATAAAAAACATTGCAAAAGCTAGTGACCTAAACATGTCCCTACATCTTCCCTGGGACTATAATCCGTCTGATTTACAAAAGCAATACCCTCTCTCAGCTTTTATCCGCTTTGCCAAAGATACAGGTTGCGGTTTAATTAACCTCCATCTCCAACATGAACATATTGAAGCCTATACTGAAGCTATCATTCCTGTTATTAAAAGTCTGAAGCAGGCAGGTATATTAACTTCTTTAGAAAATACCGTTTCGACCTCCCCTGAACTTATAAATTCATTTTTCCGTATGCTATGGGAACGTGCTCCTGAGATAATCGGGCACTGTGGTTTATGCCTGGATATTGGCCACGCAAATCTTTCTTCTTCTACCAAAAACAATTACCTCGGGTTTATTGATACTCTTTCTTCGGACATTCCTATTATACACTGCCATCTTCATGAGAATTTTGGAGATGCCGACTCACACCTTACGCTGTTTACCGGCCCATCCCGTGAAAACCCTTCTGGTATTAAAGGAGTGATAGAACGTCTGCAAAACCGTAACTACACAGGAGTATTAATACTTGAACAATGGCCGGATCCTCCTTCACTCTTAAACCAGGCACGGATACAATTAGAGGACATATTAAAAAAAAAATCTAAAAAAAAGGAAGTCGTAACCCCTTCCCCTAAACATTCAATCTCTGATCTGGCTGAAGCAGATACAAACGCGAAAAATTGGCTTCAAAAATTAAAGCTGGCTGAATCTATTCTTTCAAAACAACCAAACGAAATAACTAAAAAAAACCTGGGAAGTATCGCCATCTATCTCCAACTGGTGGGGTCCGGGAAAATCACCGTTCAGGAAGACGGTGGTCATCAACGGCCTTCACGTCATGCAGCGGTAAGTAAACGTCTGTTTGAGCTTCTGCAGGAATTATCAGGCCCGGACAACCTCTTTATTATCAGAAAAATATTACCCTGGCTTCCCAGTTTTAAGGACTGTTTTACCTGTGCTGAACCCCTTACCCTCATAAGAGACATTGCACACCGGGGCGATATTCCAAAAGATCTGAAACATGAAATTAAAACCACTCTTCAAAATAAACTGCATCGTTCAGCCGGACCGGAAGACCTGGTAACAGCAAACAAGTTACTAAACCGTATCAAAACAGATAAAGAAAACTTCCCTGCCTCTTTTCTCCAGGATTTCACAACGTTTTATAGGCAACTCGAAGATTTTTTTAACGTTCAAAGTCTTGATACAATACTTTCCCATATATCAGAGAGTTTAAAGCCTCAAAAACATTATGGTTCGCTCTTAAAGCATATATCTACATTTCTTAAACGAAAAAGATCAACCAAATCTATGGAAAATGCGATTAAGGATCTCCAGGCCCTTACCGCTCTTCGCAAAGAAATACATCCTCTTCTAAAAAAATCTTCCAGCTCTGATAGCATGGACCTCTACCTTGCAGATATAGGACTTGAAGAGTACTGTTTTTCTCTCTGCAGCCGCATCATAAACTTGCTTGATAAAAAAGAACTTCAAACTCATATCAAGGATTATCTCCTGGTACTTGATAATTTGGTAATTGGGTTTAGCTTAAACGGTCTGGATACCAAAGAATGTATTGCGCTGAGTGAGGAACTTTCACACTGGCAAAAGGATTTTAATTATCCTAATACCGATTGGCTGCTCAGGACCAAAGCAACTTTGGAGCGATGCAGAAGACTGATAACCGGTCATGCCAGAGAAATGCTTACTCTTTTCCCGGGAATAGCTACAGAGTTTGAACAGGCGTTTAAACTTCCACACAAAGAACTAAAATTCTTTACCGAAGATGGTCTACGCCGTAATCTGGTCTTTCAGGGATCAAAAATTATAGATCTGCTTGATAACCATATTCGGGGAAAAGCGGGTTTATCCCCATGGGATATAATAGTTCCAGGCAACGTCTCAGGAACCCTTATTCAATCTGATAACCTCCTTTCTGTCAAAGACCACAAAGAAAATCTCATCGTTATAACTCCCGGCCTTGACGGAGACGCAGAAATTCCCTCTCAAATAAAGGGAATAATTTCTATAACCCCTATCCCCCACCTGTCCCATGTAGCCATCCGGGCCCGGCAGGCTCATGTCGTCCTTGCGAGTATAGAGCAACAAGACAGCCTTCGGGAATTAGACAAATACAGGTTTAGCAGAATCAATGTAAACGCCAGTAATATCGAAGTCATCATTAATCAGGATCAAAAGCCTGTTACCCCTGAGAAATATTTTCAGCAATCCCTATCGCTGCCCCAGGTAAAGCTCTGTTCAACGAGTATCCCTCTCTCTGAAGTCACAAAAGAAAATGCAGGTCCCAAGGCAAATAACATACGTCTTTTAACTTTAGAGAGCAAAGAACCCAACGCTGGTTTTAAAGTTCCATTAAGTTATGTACTTCCCTTTGGTATGCTTCAACATTCCCTGGAATATTCTGAGGAAAGTGGTAATACCTTTTCTGCACTTCTTGCGAAGGGCCCAGAGAACTCAAAGGAAGGAATCAGGGAATATTCCCGGTCTTTAAAAGGCCTTATTAAAAGCGTCCAGGTTTCGGATAAAGTGATAACCACTATCCGGGATGTTTTTAAAAATAATACCCGGTTGATGGTACGCTCCAGTGCACTTGGAGAAGATGAACAGTCCGGGGCCAGTGCTGGATTATATAAAAGCCTGGCAAATATTGATTATCCCCAATTATTAAATGCCATAACTTCTGTCTGGGCCTCACTCTGGTCTACCCGTGCCATCCGGTATCGGCTAAAATATGGAATTTCTGAAAAAGAGGCCCAAATGGCCATATTAATTCAAGAAATGCCTGTTCCTGATTATTCCTTCATAATCCATACCCATAACCCCCTAACAAACAACAAAAATGAATGCTATGTTGAAGTTGCCCCGGGTCTTGGCGAGATACTTACTTCTGGTAATATTCAAGGAACTCCTTATCGGTTCCGGATAGACAAAACAAGCAGAGCATTAAAAACACTAACTTTTGCCAATTACAGCCAGGCCTTTAGCCCGGCTTCTTCATCGGGTATAGATGTGCGGACCCTAAACTATTCCAGGGAAAAGCTCTCAACCGATGTTGATTTCAGAAATGAGATAATTTCCCAACTGGCCCGACTGGCTATACATATTGAATCAGTTTTTGGCGGCCCCCAGGATATTGAAGGTTTACTGGAATCGGATATAATTTATCTTGTACAGACACGACCACAGGTAATAAATTGACTCCAAAAATTCTCGGACTTTTTCAACTTCATATTGCTGGGGACAACAGCTTGTTTGACCTGGCTGCCAGGTACTTTGACTCTTGTGGTATGGGATATGAAATACATGCTTACAACCTGGAAGAGCTTGAAGCCCAGCTTCAGTTTACCCCTTCTCAAGAGTTACCGGTAGTGTTACACCTTCCCCGGGACCTCAGTGTAAAAGACGCAAGACTTTGCTCCTTAATAAAAGAGTTGCGCCAATGTAAACGGGATATTTATGGGTTTGTTCTGCACGATGAAAGTATGCTTACACAGCATCCAAAGCAATACGAACAAGCTGTCCGCAAACTAGCGAAAGCAGCGCTTAATGGAATACATCCCCCGTACCTTTTTATCGAATATGCAGTGATGCATGAGTTTGATGATTTTCACCGTTTTTTTATGAACATCAAAGACTTACCCCAGGTAAATGTGTGCCTGGATATCGGGCATATCGGTATGAAAATCTTCGGTGAAATCTACAAAAAGAAAGGTGAGTATATCTGGCCTTTTTCAGCTACCCTTGACGACCCTCTTTTGCCCGGAGCAATGGATAGTATCCAAACAAGCCTAAGAAATATTACAAACCAGCTCTGCGCCTTTATTAGCCAATTCAGCCAAACTGAAAAGCCCGTACACTTTCATCTCCATGACGGACACCCTCTTTCGCGGTTCAGCCCCTATGGTGTAAAAGATCATCTGGGTTTTACCCAATCAATTCCACTGCCTTTTGAATATAAAGGACATAACACCGTTGAAACAATGTACGGCCCAAAAGGCCTGGCTCAAATACTCTCTGCAGCCATGAAGGCCATAACCCCGGATAAACTATCCCTTACCCTCGAAATTCACCCTACCGGACACAAGAAACCTCTGGGGGATTTTGTTGAATTGTTCCGTCACTGGACACAAAAGGATAATGCCGAAAAAATGAATTATTGGTTGTATTCCCTGGAGCAAAATTTTAGACTTGTATCACAACATATTCACTCATAAAAAGCCGAAATAATCTTGATTTCAGCTAAAAAAGGAACTTATTCATGTACATTGTAATGGTAACGCCGGAATGCGCACCTGTAGCAAAGGTGGGAGGATTATCCGACGTTGTTCAAGGGCTCGCCTATGAATTATCCATCCGTGGTAACGCAGTTGAAGTAATACTGCCCAAATATGATTGTATGTGGTACGACCGGATATGGGGACTTGAAAAAGTATTCAGTGACCTGTGGGTCCCTTTTCACGACCAGCAGATCCATTGTGATGTGTATTTTGGTTTTATGGAAGGGGTTAAATGCTTTTTTATCGATCCCCATTCTGACCATAACTTTTTTAATCGCGGCCAGTTTTACGGCGAAAATGATGACCCTCAGCGTTTTGCCTTTTTCTCAAAAGCAGCCCTTGAGTTTATGCTGCAATCAGGAAAACACCCCGACATTATCCACTGCCACGACTGGCAGACTGCTTTGTTACCGGTGTTACTCTATAGCCAGTATTGGCACAGAGGTATGACCCATCCCCGGGTATGCTTTACCCTGCATAATCTCAAACATCAGGGAATCACGGGGAAATTCATTCTCAGGCAGGTAGGATTGAATCCAGCAGAATTTGTAAACCAGGAACGATTGCTGGATAACTTCAATCCCCATGCCATTAACCTCATGAAGGGGGGAATAGTCTATTCAAATTTTATAACCACGGTTTCTCCTAATTATGCTCAGGAAATCCAAAACTCAGGTTTTGGCTATGGCCTCCAACACACCCTGCATGTTCATGGAGGAAAGTTCGGTGGAGTACTAAATGGCATAGATTACAATATGTGGAACCCGGAAATCGACCATACGCTCCCCAGTCATTATTCTGCAGACAGTCTTGATAATAAATACGTAAACAAAGAGGCCCTCAGAAACCGCCTCTTGCTCCAGCATAATTATAAACCAATTATTTCTGTAGTTACCAGGCTTGATGAACAAAAAGGCGTGGGTCTCATTCAGCACGGTATCCATTACGCTCTGGCGCATGGTTGCCAGTTTGTATTATTGGGTACCAGCCCCGATCCCGAAATCAACAATCAATTTTTAGCGATTAAACACCAGCTCAATAACAACCCTGACTGCCATCTCGAGATTTCTTATAACGATGAACTGGCCCGTCTTATTTATGCGGGCTCTGATATGATGCTCGTCCCTTCAGCTTTTGAACCTTGTGGTCTCTCCCAGATGATAGCCCTCAAGTACGGTACCGTGCCCATCGTACGCAGTGTGGGAGGACTCGCTGATACGGTCTTTGACGCGGATTATTCCCATCGGCCTTACCATGAGAGAAATGGCTACTGTTTTCAAGACTTAAATAATGAAGGTCTTGAGTCGGCGATGCACCGGGCCATAGGTCTCTGGTACACTTACCCGCAGTATTTCCGGGAACTTATACAAAATGGTATGCGTTATGATTACTCCTGGAACTACCCGGCAGTGCATTACCTCAATATCTTTAATTATATTAAGGAATAAAGTTAACGGTTGAATCTTTTTTTTTGGAGTAATGGAGTGTTGGAATAGTGGAGAACTGGTGGATTGGAACAAAAGGAGTTAATTTAAAATTCCATAACTCAAAACACCTAGTTTTCATCACATCGAATTGTACTGATCTTATTGTGCCTTCCCGATGCGTTCCGCTTTGCAGAACCATTCCAAAATGCGGACTGTTTTTCTATTTTTTCTTACCTCTTGTTTCAGCCATGTGGGCTTACCCCCTACCCAACATTCCATTACTCCAACACTCCATTACCCAATCCCTTAAACGTCAATTCCGGACTATCCATGCCTGAAATATATCACGCCCTTGGCCTTCACATGCACCAACCTCTGGGAAACCTGGTATCCCTGCAGCATTCAGAAGAAAGCTGGGAGGCCAAGCAGATTTTATGGTGCTATGACCGGGTAACCCGCATGCTTGAGAATTATGAAGACTGTGCCCGTATGCATATGAGCTTTTCGGGAACACTCCTTAAACAGCTTGAAGACCCTGAAGTACAGGAGACCTTTGCTGATACACTTGATATCCCCGACATGCTCGAACGATACAAAAACTCCCACATCGAGTTTGTAGGTACCGGTCTGTATCATCCGGTTTATCCTCTTACCCCTGCTTCTGACTGGGACGCCCAGACATCCTGGTGGCAAGGCCTTGGTAAACACATATTAGGACAGGATAATTTTCCCGGATTTTGGCCTCCGGAACTGGGCTTCTGCATGGAAATGATCCCCATGCTCAAAAAACACGGATACAAATATGTAGTTGTCGATTGTTGGTATATCAATCCTAAAAGGAAAATGCGTTGGGAAGAATTGCGCTATCGGCCCTATATCGCCCGCTATGAAGGAGAAGAAATAATCGTCATTCCCCGCGACCGGGAGCTCTCAGACGCCCAGGAGTCTGGTATTAACCCTGGCTGGTTTCAGCATGAACTCTATGAACGTACCAAATACTGCGATTTCCCGGTATTGGTGACGACCTGGACAGATGGTGACAATGGTGGTTGGTATAGAAGTTCCCAGATTGAAAATGGATTTTGGGGTTCGTTCTATCATCCCGTACTGCATAATTTCCGCGAAGGCACGCTTGGTTTCACTCCTATTCATATCAGTCGGTACCTGGAGATGTTCCCCCCTGAAGAAGAAGTAGAAGTATATCGGGGCGCCTGGAACACCGGTGAACACTGGGGGGGCGATTTTACCCAATGGACAGGTTCTCTTTTACAAAAACGGGGCTGGGATGAAATGCACCAGGCAAGCGCCTATTACCAGAAAGTCAAAAAGGCTTTTGACCTCAATGAACAAAAATTGCGTGACCCGGAAGATGTCAGACAGTTAATCATCACAGCCTACGATCATCTGCTGGTTGCAGAAACCAGTTGCAACTTTTTCTGGGGCAGCAAATGGGTACATCGTTCTTTCGACGAACTCCAGTTGACCTATCACAATCTTGACATGGCTATGCATGTACTTAATGAACGCCGCTGAAAGGGGTATTAATATTTTTTGTGCAAACGAAAAATATGTGCGATTGCCCCTTCAGGACCAAGCTCTACATAATTTTTTGCACCCGTCCAGGTATACTTCTTATCATGAAGTAAATCAAACATGATATAGGGTTCACCGTCGTTAATTCCGAGACTTTCAAGATCCAGAGTAATAAAACCAGACTGAGTGTGGTCAGGATCAAAATTAACCACGGTTACAATAATATTTGATAAATCATCCGTTGCTTTAACGGACACGAGAAACTCAGCATTGGTACTTGGAATAAAACTAATGTTATTTCTATCCTGTAGCGCAGGGTTTTCCCGCCGGAGACGATTCACCGTAGAGATAATATCTTTTATATTATCGGGCTTATCCCAATCCCAATTTTTAATTTCATATTTTTCATTATCTAAGTATTCTTCCCTACCCGGAAAAGGCTCATTCTCCAACAATTCAAAAGCCGGACCGTAAATACCATAGCTGGTAGATAAGGTGGATGCCAGAATAAAACGGGTGATAAAAGCTGACCGGCCCTTATGTTCAAGTGATTCGGGCAGGATATCGGGTGTATTGGGCCAAAAGTTAGGTTGAAAAAAACTTTTCACCGGTTCTGTTGTAAGTTCTTCCATGTATTCAACAAATTCTTCAGGAGTATTCCGCCAGGTGAAATAGGTATAAGATTGCGTAAAACCAAGTTTAGCCAACCGATACATTATTTTAGGTCGGGTAAAAGCCTCAGCCAGAAATAAAACATCCGGGTATTTCTTTTTAATATCGCCAAAAGTCACTTCCCAGAAATGAAATGGCTTGGTATGGGGGTTATCAACACGAAACACCTTTACCCCTTGTTTTATCCAATACAAAAAGACTGATTTCAGCTCTTTGTACAAACCTTTCCAATCTTTGGTTTCAAAATTAATCGGGACAATATCTTCATATTTTTTGGGAGGATTTTCTGCATACTGTATGGTTCCATCCGGCCTCCACAAAAACCAATCCGGGTGTTGTTTAATATAGGGATGATTTGGCGAACACTGAAAAGCAATATCAAGGGCAATCTCCATACCGTATTCCCCGGCCTGCTTTACGAAATGTTTAAAATCCTGAAGGGTACCGAGTTCCGGGTGAATGTCTTTATGGCCTCCCTGTTTATTTCCCACTGCCCAGGGGCTGCCGGGGTCACTTGCCTCACAAATAATAGCGTTATTTTTCCCTTTGCGTTTGTCTACCCCTATTGGATGAATGGGCGGAAAGTAAATAATATCAAAGCCCATCCTGGCAATTTCGGGCAGAAGCCGTTCACAGTCTTTAAAGGTCCCGTGTTTACCTGCTTCCGGGCTCCAGGAACGGGGAAATAATTCATACCAGGCGCAAAACAGAGCCTGCTTCCGCTCAATAGAGAGGGGCATGTTTTTTTCATACACCGTTACTTTATTATGATCAATACATGAATTGATCAATTGGCATAACTCTTCACTAATAGCTAAATCCAATACCTTCTCAGCTTTGGCACCATTTAACTTATTATACCACAATTCAAGGTCTTTTTTTTGTTCATCTGAGGCATGGACGATGCTATCATGTATCAGCTTAACACCAACCTTCATCATGATATCAATAGACTGGCCCGCTTCCCGTTTTTTTATCAGATGGTTTTGCCAGGTTTTAAAGACATCTATCCAGGCCTTTATGGTAAATTCATATAACCCGATATTTTTAAACGAAAGTTTTGCTTCCCAGAGGTCATTCCCATCAAGTTTCATGGTTTTTTCCAGCCATTTCGGACTACCGGTTCT
>JADFYW010000112.1 GCA_015232855.1 Fibrobacteria bacterium | reverse complement strand
ACATCAGATTGGTCCACACCATTTAACCCGGAAACATCAGCATGCTTGGTGTTAAAAGTGAAACTGAATCCAGTAGCTGCTCCAAAACTGGCAGCTGAAGTATAAGAATTTGATTCCCAATCGGTGGACAATGCTTCAGATGCATCCGCATTAGTTGGTGCACTCCAGGCTCCACCGCTATTTACGGAGTATTCAAAAGTATTCAGCGTGACATTATCACTTTCGGTATCTTTTACCTTAAAAGTGATAGTCATAATACCGTTTCCATCAGTAGACTGAGTAACTTGCGCGGTTGGAATAACATTATCAGCAGAATAACCACCAATAGGTGCAGTATTGGTTATTTGTCCAGCAGTAGAAAGGTCGGACTCGGTTGCATCATCAACAGAGTTTCTGCTCTTCACCTGTATGCTGTACTGGGAAACTGGTGAGCTGAGTCCGGTAATGGTCTCGGTTCCCCAGGTTGCCACTGTCTGCCAGACTTCTGCAGCACCAACAGACCCATCAGCTGCAATCCAATTGTTCCCACTAACAGCAGGAGAGATGTAGATTGCATAATCCAAACCTGCTGCTGCACTAGCATGAGCATTAATTGCAACATCCACTGTTGAAGCTGTTGGTGAACTAATAGTTGGAGCCTGAGGCTGGTATGGTTTCACATAGACGTCAGTTGTGACTTCACTGGTGACGGTATTGCCATAATCATCAGTATGGAGCGTTTTAATGGCGGTAAAAAAATCATCACCATTGATAGCTGCAGTAGTTATGGGTAATGCATCCGGATCCGCTGAATTTGTTGTTCCCGCAGTTCCACCATCATATCCGTCTGCATTAAGGCTGTAGTAGTACACATTCGTATTAGGATTAGCTTCAGTAAAAGCAGCATCAAGGGTGATCTCCGTTCCTGCCACAGGAGCAGTTTCGAAATGGGTGGCTGCTGAGGCAACCGGGTCTACATCATCTACAGCGAAATCCTGAGATGTTGCAGGACTGGCAGAGTTTGTTGTGGCATCATTTACCGTGAATCTTATCTGGACATCAGATTGGTCCACACCATTTAACCCGGAAACATCAGCATGCTTGGTGTTAAAAGTGAAACTGAATCCAGTAGCGGCTCCAAAGCTTGCGGCAGAAGTGTATGAATTACTTTCCCAATCAGTGGACAAAGCTTCAGATGCATCCGCATTAGTTGGTGCACTCCAGGCTCCACCGCTATTTACCGAGTATTCGAAGGTATTCAGGGTCACATTATCACTTTCGGTATCTTTAACCTTAAAAGTGATAGTCATAATACCATTGCCATCAGTTGACTGGGTCACCTGCGCGGTTGGAATGACATTATCTGCAGTGTACCCGCCAATTGGAGCAGTATTGGTTATCTGTCCTGCAGTCGATAGGTCTGATTCTGTTGCATCATCTACAGAATTCCTACTCTTCACCTGTATGCTATACTGGGAAACCGGTGAACTGAGACCGGTAATAGTTTTTGTTCCCCAGGTCGCTACCGTCTGCCAAATTTCACTTCCACCAACAGAACCATCAGCAGCTACCCAGTTATTCCCGCCAACAGCAGGGGAGATGTAGATTGCGTAATCAAGACTGGCTGCTGCACTGGCATGAGCGTTTATCGCCACTGCTACCGTTGAAGCAGTGGGGGAGCTAATTGTCGGAGCCTGAGGTTGATATGGTTTCACATAGGTGTTGGAAACAACTTCACTAGTCACCGAATATCCATAGTCATCCACATGAGTGGTTTTGATAGCAGAGTAATAATCGTCACCATTAATTTCCGCAACCGTAATAGCCTTGGCATCCGGGTCTGCAGCATCCGACGTACCCGCAGTTCCGCCATCATAACCTGTGGCGTTCACGTTGTAGTAATAGGTATTGGTATTAGGATTTGTCTCGGTAAAGGATGCATCCAGAGTAATTTTCGTTCCTGCTACCGGTGCTGTTTCAAAATGCGTTGCAATTGCTTCAACAGGGGAGACGTTATCCAATATTGTACTTTGAGACGTTCCTAAATCTGAAGCTACGGTGGCATCATTTACTTTGAAACGTATCTGGAAATTACTGATATTCTTTGAGCTAAGGGTATGACTGCTTACCACATCCGCGTGTTTGGTATTAAAGGTAAAAGTATGTTGTGTACCAGACCAGTCGGTTGCAGAAGAAAAATTGCTGCTGCTGTTATCGGGCCAGTTTCCGGCCAGTGCTTCCGAAGCATCACCATTGGTCGGTGTATACCAGTTGTTTCCGCCGTCATCACTATACCCGAAACTCTCCAGGTACACTAAATCGAGGTCAGGGTCTTTGGCTCTGAACGTAACCGTTATCAATCCGTCTGCATTGCTTGATTGAACAACCTGAGCGGTAGGGATTACATCATCAGCAGCATACCCGGCAAATGGAGCACTATTTGGGAGCGCACCTACACTTGAAAGGTCAGATTCCGTTGCATCATCAACACTATTTCGGCTTTTTACCTGAACATCATATTGAGAAACCGGAGAACTAAGGCCGGTAACCGTTTTTGTGCCCCAGACAGCAGCAGTCTGCCAGACTTCACTTGCACCAACAGAACCATTTGCCTGAATCCAGTTATTGCCACTGACTGCTGGTGTGATATAGATAGCATAATCAATCCCAGCTGCTGCACTGACATGAGCATTAATGGTGACATCAACGGTAGAAGCAGTAGCGTTGTCCACCGTAGGAGCCTGTGGTGTATAGGGTTTTACATAAACATTATCGGTGGCTTCACTGGTAGTCGCATTTCCAAAATCGTCAGTGTGCACACTCTTTATGGCGTTAAAATAATCATCACCATTGATTTCTGCCACGGTAATTGCTTTTGCATCGGGGTCCGCGGCATCTGTAGTTCCCGCAGTACCGCCGTCATAGGCATCTGCATTAAGCTGGTAATAATAAACATTGGTGTTGGGGTTTGTTTCGGTAAAAGCAGCATCCAGGGTTATTTCTGTACCGGCAACAGGAGCAGTCTCAAAATGTGTAGCTATCGAAACAGCCGGACTTTTCGTATCAACTGCTAAATTTGCAGAAGCCATTGCTATAGTATCTTTGAAACTAAGCGCATCAGTCGCGAATAAGCGTATTTGATATTGGCTGCTCTCTATTGAAGTACCAAGCTGAGTTGCAATATCCCAAATAAGATTGCGGTGGACAGAAGAATCGGTTGTAGCTACACTGCCTGCATCACCTGAGATATTTGTCATGGCTGCATAAGCATCAGCACCTTCACGATAATACCCCGTTATGGTTGCGGTACTATGGTCGTTATCATGAAGCTGGTAATAAACATCAATATTACCCGACCCATCAGTACGCATGGACGCGGTTAACGTAGACTGGGATGCATCGGTATCAAAAAGTTCAGGATTACTGAAAAACCAGTTGTCATTGGTCCCCTGGTCAAGTGAATTCTGAGCTACTCCCTGTGAAGCACTGCCGGAAGCATCACTGTTCTCGATTTCAGCATAATCAGCTGTTAGATTACCGGAAACCGTTACCGTCCAGGCAGAACCCGGGTCAAGATTAAGCCGGTTCCCATCCTGCCCGTCTAATTGACAGTCTCCTGCAACCGTGATTGTTCTGCCTGCCAGACCGGTTAACATAGTATTGGTACCATTGGTTATGGTGAAATTGCCACTACTGACTGTTGTAATATTCTGAGAATTAAAATCCAGCCCGCCCGCTGTTTGGGAAAAGCTATTGGTTGTAAGTGTATTTGTGGAGAGCTGCAGAGTGCCGGCTCCGGTATGGGAAATAGAAGGATGGGTAGTGGCATCTTTTGGTGTTAAGACCTGGGTACCCGCACCCGCAGTCAACTGCAGTGTACCTGTTCCGGGGATAAGGGTACTTACACTTGTAAAATTAGCGTCACCTGAACTTAATTGAAGAGTGGCTGTTCCAAAGTCAAACGTCCCCCCGGCTATTGAAAGCGTTGAGGTCGAATGAGTATGCCCGTTATTGGCCAGGTCCAGTGTTCCATTGGTAAGAGTGAGGGTGTTGCTTGCTGCAAAAGCGTCTTGTAACTCGGCAATAGCACCGGAATTGTTTATGGTTACATTATAAAAGGTTTTGCCACCGGAAGTGATTTGCTGGGTACCACCGGAGCCGTCAAAAGTAAAGGTGTTGGTACGCGGAGTAAAAGTGCCACCGTTAAGCGAGCAGTTCCCTTCAATATTAACAGCGTAATTGCCACCGCTTTTAGCGTCAAAAATACCTGCAGTAAGGGTAAATGCACCATTGATATCCAGGGCATCTTGTAATTCTAATGTAGCGCCATCGTTATTCTGGGTAAAATTATAAAAGGCATCGCCTCCGGACGTTATTTGCTGGGTACCGGTAGTTGCGTCAAAAATGAGGGTACCGGAAGAATGAGTAAAGGTTGCGGCGGTATTGTTCCAGTTTCCCTTTACATTGAAATTGCCGGAAGGAGCGGTGAGTGTTCCTGAAGACAAGGTGACATTCCCATTAGCATCAATAGAACCACCAGTAGCCGTTAGTGTTCCGCCGTTTAGCGTTAATACACCGGTAACAGTCATGGTTCGGGCATTGTCAGAAATATTGATAGTTCCTGCCGTACAGGTGAAATCATTTGCAACTGCTAAATTATTGTCTGCACTAAGAGTCCATACACCACCACTGCCATTAATGATTAAATCGTAAAAACCCGTACTTCCTGCATTCATGGTTTTACCGGAAGCAGTCCCATCAAGAGTAACGGTCCCGGATGAATGGGTGAAGGTACCGCTTGAATGAATAAAGTTTCCAAATACCGTAAAACTCTTAGCCGCACCGGGTGCAGTGAGCACACCTGAACTCAGGGTGAAATTATCGTTTGCATCAATATTACCGTTCGTTGCGGTGAGCGTACCTCCGCTTATGGTAATGGCACCAGAGGAGGTCAGTGTTCTTGTATTTGTTGAAATATCAAAAGCCCCACTGGTAAGCGTAACTCCTGTACAGGAAAGATCATTAGTGGCAACCGAGGTACCACCTGCACCATTCTGAATGATAATAGGGTGAGTGCTTCCTGATTTCGGTGTGAAAACCTGAGCTGACCCGTCAGTGAATTCCAGGGTTCCACCATCTGCGGTTAAGGTTGAAAGATTGGCCAGATTAACATCGCCATTTACCTGCAAAATAGAATTACCAAAATCCATTACAGCGGTACTTACCGAAATGCCTTCTACCGTATGGGTAGAGCTGTTATTTCCGATATCAAAAGCAGCGCTAGCAGCTAAGGTAAGAAGATTGTCCACATCAAACGCATCCTGCAATTGTGCTGAAGCTCCGTTGTTATTGACCGTCACATTGTAAAAGGATTTTCCAGTTGAGGTTATTTGCTGAGTACCACTGGAGCCGTCAAAAGTGAAGGTGTTAGTGCGGGGAGTGAATGTGCCACCATTCAATGCACAGTTTCCTGCCACGTTAACGGAAAAGTTGCTTCCGCTCTTGCTGTCAAAGGTACCGGCAGTAAGTGTAAAGTTTCCGTTTACATCCAGTGCATCCTGAAGTTCTGCCGTAGCTCCGTTATTGTTAAGAGTAAAGTTGTAGAATGCATCACCATCTGAAGTGATTGTCTGGGTGCCGGTTGTGGCATCAAAAGTAACTGTACCTGAGGAATGGGTGAAGACTGCACCTGAATTGTTCCAGTTTCCTTTAACATTAAAATTACCGCCTGGAGCAGTGAGGGTACCCGAAGAAAGGGTAACGTTTTCGTTTGCATCAATGCCACCTCCGGTTGCGGTCAGTGTACCACCATCTACGGTAAAGGTTCCGGCCACTGTTAACGTTCGGGAATTAGTAGAGATATCAATGGTACCGTTTGTACAGGTAAAATCATCTGCAACCGCAACATGATTATCAGCAGTAACGGTCCATACGCCTCCGGTGCCGTTAATGACCAAATCATTAAAGCCTGTAGCACCCGCATTAATGGTTTTACCCGAAGCGGTACCATTAAAGGTAACGGTACCGGAAGAATGGGTGAATGTTCCACCGGAATGAGCAAAGCTGCCGAAAATTGCAAAGCTTTTAGCTGTGGTCGGTGCGGTAAGTACACCGGAGCTAACGGTGAAATTGCCATTAGCATCAATATTTCCATTAGTGGCCGTTAAGGTACCACCATTAATCAGGGTATTGCCGGTAACCGTCAATGTCCGGGTGTTTGCAGAAATATCCAGGGTACCAGCAGTGATGGTCAGGTCATTAGCCACTGCCAACTGGTTATCGGCAGTCAAGGTCCAGGCACCACCGGAACCATTTACGATAAGGTCATAGAACCCGGTTGCTCCGGCATTAATAGTTTTACCTGATGAAGTACCGTCAAAAGTAGCAGTACCGGAAGAATGAGTAAATGTGCCGCCGGAATGGGTAAAGCTTCCTGTAATGGAAAAGCTGTTCCCGGAACCCGGAGCAGTAAAGACCCCTGAGCTTATGGTCATATCGCTGTTTAAATCAATAGTTCCATTGGTAGCAGTTAAGGTACCGCCGTTAACCGTAATAGCTCCGGAAGAAACCAAAGCGGTTGTATTTGCCGACATATCAAAAGTTCCGCTGGTTACGGTTAAACCCGAACAGGTTAATGCGTTTGTTGCTACTGTAGTTCCACCGGCTCCATTTTGCTTGATAATGGGATGGGTACCGCCGGATTTTGGAGTGAATACCTGAGCAGAACCATCGGTAAATTCCAGGGTGCCGGCATCAGCAGTGAGGGTAGACAAGTTGGAAAGATTTACATCTCCGTTAACCTGCATTGTAGAGTTTCCAAAATCCAGTGTAGCGGTGCTGACTGAAATACTTTCCACCGTGTGGGTTGAAGTATTACCGCCCAAATCCAGCACTCCACTAGCAGAGAGTGTCAACAGGTTGTTGACATCTAAAGCGTCAAGTAATTGCGCAGAAGAACCATTGTTTGTTATGGTAAGATTATAAAGAGAATTTCCGGCAGATGTTATTTGTTGTGTACCGCTTGAAGCGTCAAGGGTCACGGTACCGGAACGGGGAGTAAATGTTCCCCCGGTAAAAACAACATTTCCTGCCAGGTTGATAGCATAATTGCTTCCGTTTTTTACATCCAGTGTTCCGTCAGAAACAGTAAGATCACCATCAATATCGATAGCATCCTGTAGTTCGGCAGTACCCGCACTTTTATTGATGGTGATGCCATAAAAGGTATTACCATTAGATGTAATGGTTTGCGCGCCTCCACCGTCAAAGGCAACCGTACCACTGGAATGGGTAAAAATCAGGCCGCTATTAACCCAGTTGCCTGCTAAAGTGAAGGTGTTACCGGAGCCGGGAGCGATAAGAGAACCTCCGTTTAGTGTAGCGTTCCCTCCGATATCCAGATTACCGTTAAGTGCAGACAGGGATGTTGAATTGATAATCATCAGTTCGCCAGTTACGGCAAGAGTTATTCCCGACTCAACTTCAATTGTCCCTTTTTTGAATTCGATTCTCGGTACGGTCAAATCATTTGTAGAAACGCTATAGGTACCGGTCTGGTTCATATAGATCTCAGGTAATGTTTCACCTTCTTTGGCTATGATGGTTTTGGTTGTCATGGCAGGAGGTTCAAGTTGGAGAAGACCCGTTGAGGTGAAACTGCCTCCGCTTCTAAAATCTGCGTTTCCGGTAATTTTCATTGTTTTATTGCTGAAATCAAAAGCGCCCGTATATCCACTGGTAAAAGTAATATCATCTATTTTGTTGGTACCGGCGCCATCCAGAGTACAATTATTTGAAGTAGCATTAAAAATTACATCATCCCCGTTTATAGGGGGATTTGAAGGACACCAGTTCGTGGCTGTACTCCAATTGGCGTCAGTGATACCAAGCCAAACCTTACCGGATGAAAAAGTCCACCCGCTGTTGTTTAAGTTATCATTACTTTCTGTGGCTACACCTCCTGAAACTGATGCAGTGCTATAATCAATATTTGCCATGGAAGCAGTAAGATTACCCGATACGGCAATGATCCAGGTTGCGCCGGGATTAAGATTTATCTCGTCGCTTCCACATGTAGAGCCGGCAAAGGTTGCGTCTCCTGCAACCGTAATAGTCCTTCCGTTCAAATTAGATAAGCTGGCAGGACCGCCATTGGTCACCGTAAAATTTCCACTTGATACCGTCGTAATATTCTGGCTATTAAAATCGAGCGTGCCGTTTGTTTGCAGAAATTCACTGGTTGTTAAGGTATTGGTCGACAGTTGTAAAGTTCCGGAACCGGAATGGGTGATAAAGGGGATGGTAAGGGAAGAACTGGGAATGATAACCTGTGTACCGGTCGAGGTAAAATCTACTGTACCTCCGCTTTCGGAAAAAGAACCACCTGAAGAAAAGTTGGCATCCCCGGTAACCGTTAAGGTATAGCTAGAGATATCAAAACTATTCACAAAGCCGGACTCAAAGGTTATTTTCGCAACGGTAACCCCTTCACTCAAAACGCAGTTTGCAGCACCAAGACTGTTAAACACCACTTCATCGTCAGAAGCAGGTACCCCTTCAGGTTCCCAGTTTGCCGCAGTACTCCAGTCGGTGGAACTGCTGCCGTCCCAGTATCTGACAATTACCGGTTCGGTTAATGTTTGTGTAGCCTGCTGATTTTCAAAGGAAAGTTTTACCCAGTTGGCATCACGGACTTCATCTGATATCCTTACTTCATCAATATGTCCATTCCAACTGGTAGTTTCATCCTTTCCACCTTGACCGATTATCAATTTGGTTGATCCGGTAATTGTACCGGCTGTGGCCGCATAGTTATCACCAGGAGTATCCTCACTGCCGTCTATATACAATGTTAGTTGATTACCACTGCTCCAGGTTAAAACGACATGCTGCCAGCTTGTAGTCTGCTTACTGCCGGAAGATTCCAATTGTTGTGCTCCACCGGTTGTTGTTATCCCGGCTTTTATCACATTGGGTGTATTACCACTGTTAATTCCTAAAGCGTCATAGCGTAAAGCAAAAACATCATCTGAGCCATCCGGGTCCTTGCCCAGGAGGAAACCTTTGTCAGAGTTTGTTTCATCTGACTTTATCCATAAACTGGCGGTAAAAGCAGATAAGCCATTGATATAGTTTTCACCATCGGGGTCTTCGATATAATCATCACTACCATCAAAATCATGTCCGTTCACAATCATTCCTGTTTGACTGGTGGCGCTAATGTAATCGTTCCCATGGTTTGTGTTGGATGTGGCGTCCTGATAGGTATTGGTATTACCAGTCCCTGCCACTTCCTCATCTAAATGCCAGACACCCACAAATCCATCATCCGTATTAAAAACTTTTGTGCTGTTCGCACTGTCACCAGCCCCGGATTTTCCCCAAAGCATGGTTATGTAATCGGTAGCCACACCACCATCCACCTGGGGAACCAATACCCAGATGTCTGCGACTTTGCTTCCATTCTCCCAGCGTTCTATTTCGTAGGGGAGGTGGGTACCATCTGTATCGGCAAAACGAATGTCATCACCATCGGCATCTGCCTGGCTGAATGCGAAGTTGCTGGAAGTGAGGCGGATGAGGACCGGGACATTGGTTACGTTACCTGCGACATCTGCACCGGTACCCGAAGTGTTAAAATATATTTTGCTGGAATATGACCAGGTGGAGTAGTCGTCGTTTGCGGCAAAGGCGTTGTTTAATACGATGAACATCAAAGCAAAAACAATAATCAAATATGTTTTACAGGTGTTGATAGATGAAGAATGAAAATTATTTTTACTATATATATGCGCAAAATATGTAAGCATACGGTACATAAGTACTAAACGAATATGACTTTGCTTTTGCTGCATCTAGTGGTTCTTGCTTTTTTTCGCTGTTTTCAGAGGAGAGGTGCCTCATTTCCCTCTCTTTCTATTGTACCGCCGATTTCAGGAAAGTCAAGATTTTTCTTTTAAAAAAACTCAAATAGCTAAATATTCTCAACCTGATTTTGCAAATAACCAGAAGTGACAATTAACTTTATTGGAATATCAGGCTCTTTGGAAGATTATAATGCTGATTGTCTACGCAACGAATAATGGCATTTAATGCCTTAAAACGACTGAAGAATGTTTTACTTTTTAATTTGGCGAGACCCCAAAAAAATAGGGGTGAAGAAATAAATTACATCAAGTCTTCGATGGTTTTATACAGATCTGCTGCTAAAAATGGCTTAGATACATAGGCGTCCATACCGGCATTGAAACAACGTTCTTTGTCCCTTTTCATTGCACAGGCAGTTAGAGCAATAATAGGGGTACGTTTTTGATGAGATCCGCTGTTATCATTTTCTTCTAGTTTTCGAATGCGTTTTGTAGTTTCAATTCCATTCATAACCGGCATCTGTACATCCATTAAAATAAGATCAAAATTATCTTTTTGAAAAAGAGCAAAGCCCTCTTTACCATCATTGGCCACCGAGATGGAATATCCTTTTTTTTTCAGGATCTGTATCGTAACATTTTGGTTTACTGGATTATCTTCCATAAGCAAAATATTTAGATCTGCTTTATTCTTGACTGATACGGGTAGCTTCCGTTCTTTCTCTGATACCTGTACACTTTCAGTGAAATCAAATAATTCAGAAATAGAGGAAAACAACTCTTGTTCATCCAAAGGTTTTTGTAAAAAAGCATCTACCCCCAGTTTTTGACATGGTTCACCTCCGGTTTTTGTGCCTGTATTTGAAAGGAAAATAATCTTTGCGTTTTTAAACTCTGATCGTTCATGCAGTTTTGTAGTAAAGACAAGCCCTTCTTCATCAAGAAGAGCCTCGTCGGCAATAACCAGGTTAAATTTGTCAGCAACCATCTTCTTAAGCATGAAATCACCCAACAATTTCCCCATTGACTCTGAAACTACAACAGAAGCGTTTACTTCTAATAAAGCATTATTAACTTTATTTAGAGTGCCAGATTCACAATGAAAAACACATACATTTAAATCTCTAAAAGATTCAGGAGCGAAGTTTGCAGAATGAATTAAAAATTTCTTTTGTATTGGGAAGTTAGCAGTAAAGTGAAAGGTACTGCCTTGTTTGGGTTCACTTTCAACCCATATTTTCCCCTTAAAAAGAGTAACCAGACGGAAGGAAATCGCTAATCCCAGACCTGTACCCCCATAATGTTGAGCGATATTGGCATCAGCTTGGGAAAAGGATTCAAATATTTTCTTTTGTTGGGCAGGTAAAATTCCAATACCGGTATCACTTACCAAGAAGTGAAGGGTTATCTCAGATTCCCGATCTGATTCAATTGAGACTCCAAGTGTTATTTTACCCTGTTCAGTGAATTTAAGAGCATTGTTTAAAAGATTTAACAGTATCTGCCGTAACCTGCTGGGATCACCTACCAGTGCATCAGGTACATTGGTTTTCTTTTCATAAATAAGCTCCAGACCCTTTTCACTTGCCTTAAATGATATTGCCTTCAGAGTCTTTTTTAAACAATCATCCAAACTGAAGTTCTCAATATTGAGATCAATTTTATCTGCTTCAATTTTGGATAAATCAAGGATGTCATTAATAACAACCAACAATGAATCCGTACTGTTTTTTATGGTCTCTGCCAAATCCCGCTGTTCATAATCAAGTTCAGACTCAAGCAGCAAGTCTGTCATTCCCATAACGCCATTCATAGAAGTACGAATCTCATGACTCATATTTGCCAGAAATTTTGACTTTGCTTGTACCGATTTTCTGGCTTTCTTAATAGTGGTTTCGTATTTGGTTTCAGTATGTTTGTTTTCTAAAGATCGCATAATGGCCCGGGTTAAAATCGGCCCATTGGTCTCATTCTTTATCAGACAGTCTATACCCTGTTCTATCATCTTTTTAAAAAGCTTCTCATCGTCCCGATCCACCATAACAATAAGTGAAGTATTTTTTTGAGTGGATTTTTCCATCATGTTAATGAACTCAAAGCCATTTTTATCCGGAAGATTAAAACTTACAATCACACAATTAAAAGTTCCCTGTTTCAAAGCAGACAAACCGTGATAAGCGTCATGGGTCTCAGTAATTTCAAAGTTTTTCCCAGAGGTGTTAATCAGAGACATGAGTTCTGAGCGATAGACTGCATCATTTTCAACGAGTAACAGGCGGATGGGTGGCCCAGCTTTATCTTCTGTTGCAAGTACCGGCAAGGTTGCCTCACTCCGTGACAACCATTTTTCAATCATTTCAGAGAGCTTCTGGGGCTTTATCGGCTTGGTTAAATAATCATCCATGCCTGCATCTAAACATTTTTGTTTATCACCTTCAGCCGCATGGGCCGTCAACGCAATAACCGGGATTGCATGATTAAGTACCGGGGAGCTGGCCTTTCTTATTTCTGCAGTCGCTGTAAACCCATCCATAATAGGCATCTGTATATCCATTAATACAATACCATAGGGCTTGGAGGCCAGAACCTTAACCCCTTCCTGTCCATTTACAGCCAGATCAACTCCATAGCCCAGTTTTTCAAGGGCTCGCTTAACAACTATCTGATTCACTTTGTTGTCTTCAACAACCAGAACTTTGGTATTATGTTTATGCTCATCGCTCAGAGAATGTTTGGTTACTATGTTTTCTGGTTTTGGCTTTTCACTTAAGATACGATTGCTTACCCGCATCAGGCAGTCAAAAATTCTTGATTGATTGATTGGTGTGGTTAAATATGCACTGAAACCCGCTGATTCAAACCGCTGTGCGTCTCCCCGTTCACCCGCAAAAGCAATGACTACCATGTATACATGATGGAGTTTAGGGTGCAATTTGATTTTTTTACCAAGGGCCTCGGGACCCATACCCGAAAGCATTTTATCAAGGAGTACAAAATGATAGGGGTCTTTTTCTTCTGCCGCGGCTAACAGTTTTTCCAGAGCTGCATCAGCAGTACTTGCTTCATCATGACGAATTTTCCATGAAGCAAACATGGAAGAGAGCTTTTCGCGAACACGCTCTTTTTCATTAACAATCAGTATGCGTTTTTCCTGAATATTTCCTTCAAGCTTTTGTCTGTCTTTAAGGCTTTCCTGGCCGTCTTGTTTAGTAAGGTTAAGAGAAACGATAAAAGAAGAGCCTTTTCCAACATTACTCTCGAGTACAATCTTCCCCTTCATTAGTTCAACCAGGTGATGAACTATAGATAATCCAAGACCGGTACCACCATGTTCCCTCGTTAAAGAGCTATCTACCTGGGTGAACGATTTAAATATTTCTTCTTTATCTTCATCTGGAATGCCGATGCCTGTATCCTGAACAGCGAAAGAAATTGAAGCACCGGTATCATCTTCCTTATCCAGAGATACCTGTAAGGTTACTTCTCCTTTATCAGTAAATTTTATGGCATTTTCTAAAAGATTGGATAGAATCTGCCTGATGTATGTTGCATCACCCCGCAAAAGAGATGGTACTTCCGGAGAGATAATACAATAAAGTTCAAGCTCCTTGGAGTGGGCGGGCATACTCATACTGTCTACCAGGCGTTCAAGCATACTGCGTAAATCAAAATCAATATTTTTAAGTTTGAGTTTGCCTGATTCCATTTTTGTAAAATCCAGGACATCACAAATAATGGACATAAGCGAGTCCGCGCTTTTTTTTATGTTATTCACCAGGTCAGCTTCTTCAAGACCCAGTTTATAATCGAGCAGGAGGTCAGTCATTCCCAGAATGCCGTTCATGGGCGTTCTCAGTTCATGGGATATATTATTAAGAAATTCGGTTTTTGCTTTATTCGCTGCCTGCGCTTCTTTGGCAAGTTTATTCGCAAAATTAATAGATTCTTTAAGCTCTTTATTCTTTTCTGCCAGGCTTTTTCTTGCAGCCAATTCATCTTCGTAAAGAACCTTGTATTTACTCTGCATATTTGCTTCAGCAGAGAGATCCTGAAGTATCAGCATGAGCCCGGGGCCACTCTCACCCGGCATATCTAAAGGAATGGCCTTAATAAAGAGATTGTACTCAACCTCTTTTTTATTTATACAGGTGAGCTCTCTAAATGATATTTCATCACCCTGCGCAGCTGCTTTGAAATAAATTTCTGATCTGATATCCAGTCCCAAATTAAGACAGGTATCAAGAGCAACCCCTTCTTTAATTTTTCTGGGAGATAATAGAGTGTACTCGGTGAAAGCATAATTGAAAGTTTTTATTTGGAGATTACAATCAACCACCACTATGGCTTCCGGAAAAATTTCCAACATTGAAAAAGACTGTAAAACATCTAAAAGTTTCAACATGATTTTAACGTCCCCGTGCTAATGGATTAGAGACGAAATGATGTCGCGTTGGATTTTTTAAAAACATCAAAATAAACTGCTTTAGCTCTTAAAACAAAGTAGTTCAATTATCCAGATTATTGTACCAAGGATCAAGAACTTTATGGCTGAAAATAGTAAATACCCTTTTAAATAAACTATTTTTGAATTTTCACCAGTTCTGCAGTAATGGAACCTACGGGGATTTTACTACGCATCTTAACGGGAATATGCCTGTCATCATCCGTAAGCCAAATTCTGAGCTTGCCTTTTGCTTTAAAAAGCCCCACTCCCACAACTTTTGGCTCTACAATGATAGTTTTAAATTTCCCTGCTTTAACCGTAATTGTCTCTCTTTTATGGCATAGTACTATCAACTCATACTTTTTTTTACCGGAAACAGCATTCAGCATAAAATCCAGTCCAGGCTCAAGTTTTTGACTCCTTATAAAATAAAATGCAGAGAGAATATCATGGGTAAAAGGCGAAATGCTACAGATGGTGTCCTGAAGCCATGCTTTATGTTTGTCCTGATCAAACCAGGAACGGATATGAGCTTCATAGGATCCCTCATGAATATTCTTTTCAAAATGAACAGGATAAATACCTGCCGAAAAAAAAAATAAAAAAATGAACAAAAAGCAGTAATAATATCATTTGTAAAAAAATATGTCTACTAATTCTTCTTAACTTATTACTCCCAATATACAATCCATCAGCAGCCATAACTCCTGCCCGCCACCCTCCATATTAA
>JADFYW010000111.1 GCA_015232855.1 Fibrobacteria bacterium | reverse complement strand
TCCTGGAAGAAAAAAGGATCTGATCTTCGCTATCATCCACAATTAACACTTTCTTTGATTCTGCCATAATTGTCCTTTGCTAAAATTGGTTTTAAATTGAATCCTGATACAATAAAATTTATGATTTAATTCTTACTTTCGGGGTAATTTTATCATAAATTTAGCTCCATTTCCAGGCTTAGATTCAACATTTACCGTTCCTCCATGCTCATTAATAATTTTTTGAGTAACAGAGAGCCCAAGCCCGGTTCCTTCACTCTTTTTTGTGCTAAAAAAGGGTTTAAACATAGATTCCAGAGTATCTGCATCTATCCCCTGCCCCTGATCAGCTATTGTTATTTCTGCCCAATCATCACTTAAGGCCTTTGTAGAAATACTAATGGCTGAGCCGGGATTTTCTTTACTGGCATCAAGCCCATTAGAAATCAAGTTTAAAAAGCAACGATAAATACCTTTGGGATCAATCATCATTTTACCCAGATTATCATCATAACACAGCTCAAAGCCTACATTAAGTTCACTGGCTTTCGGTTTTATGATATCAACGACCTGATCAATTACCTCAGTAATATCCACATTTTCTAATTGTGGTTTTCTGTCTTTAGCACTGGAGAGCATATCATAAACCATATCTTTGAGACGGCCCAGGTTTCGCTCCAGCAATACAAATCCATCATCGGGAATGGTAGCATCAGAGCGTTTAATATCACTCTTTACAATATAGAGACCGCCTTGAAGCCCATTCAGCATGTTCTTAACACAATGAGCGACTTCCCATACCGCTTGTCCCATAGCAGCTCTTCTTTCGGCCTTGAGAGACTTCTGAGCCAACTGGTAATTATGGATGGCCACTGCTATTTGTGAGGCCACCGTATTTGCCAGCAACACATCATGCTGTGTAAAACCTTCTGGCTTTTTAGCATTAACCAGTTCTAATTCACCCACACATTCTTCTTCTACAATGAGTGGGACACACAGCATATTTCTGGTTTTATAAACCCCGACGCTTTCAGCCATATGATTATTGCCATCGGTTTTCCCAAAATCATTTATAACCAGAGTGGTCCTGTTTTCTATTGTTTTTGTAACAAATTTACCATCATCGGGTATTTTAAAGCTGGCAAGCTCTGAAGAATCCTTATCTATAATGGCATACAACACCAGTTCATCTTTCTCTTTATTCCGAATAACAACACTGCATCCTTCTACATTGAGCATTTCAGTTGTGGTGCGCACAGTCATTCGCATGAGTTTGTCGATATCCTGAATTGAAGAATGAAGCACGCGTGAGGTATCCACCAACCCCAGCAGTTCTTTTTCCAATAATTGCCGGGGTCGGTCATTCTTCCGCTGGCTTTCATTTTTGGTAGAGATATCCGGATTTGAAACGATTAAGATATTTCCACAGTCACAGGCTATAATGCTATTGTCCCTTAATGATTCAAAATCATACTCCCGGGCACAATACGGGCATTCGTGCGCTTCAGAGCTGCAAATCATCTGTTTAAAACTATTGCAGGACTGGTTTATTATTTTGGTACCACAACTACAGAGAAAGTCCTGTTCATCATGAGATTTGACAAATTCATACCGTTTGGAACAACGGGGACATAAAATCAACATAAACACACCTTTCTTTACCTTTCACTGATATTCATAGAAATAACCCACAAAAGGTTATCACTAATTTAATTGTTTATATAAGAAGTGAACATAGCTAACAGGTAAAAAAGTGGTATGCCGAATCCCATTATCGGGGAAGCACTGCTTTTTACCTTAACCAATTGTTAGAAAACAGCTGGAATTTATTCTTGAGACACCGAGACCCGGGAAGAATGGAATTCTCCCCTGGTTATGGGTACAGCCACTTTCATCATGAGAGTGAAAATGAGAAATCCGAGAGAAAAAATACCCATAGAAACAAATATTTCAGTATTTGAAGGAGTATACTCATAAATTTCGCCTAATACATCAGGGGTAAGCCCGGGGATTATTAACCCCACTCCCTTTTCTATGTAAACACCAAAATAAATAAGTATGCAGCCAACATTCAAAGTAAGAAAATTTTTGCGTGTAGAAGGAATCACGAAAATTATAAAAGCTGCTACACTGGCAAAAATAGCAAACCAGGTAAACATAACAATGTTGTGGTGACCATGATATCCAAACAACATAAACTTAGTGTGAACCAAATGATGGGTATCCGAATAAAACTCTTTAAACACCTCAGCAATGAGAAGAAACAGGTTAAACCCCATTGCATAAGCCATCAGTTCAGCTACCTTCCAGATAGCCTCATCTTTAATTTTAAACTTTGTGGTTTTACGTAAAACCTGAAACAAAATTATCATAATAGCGGGTCCGCTGCAAAAAGCCGAAGCCAAAAACCGGGGGGCGAGAATTGAAGCATTCCAAAATGGCCGGGCGGCAAGACCATTATAGAGAAAAGCGGTAACGGTATGAATACTCACAGCCATAGGTATTGAAAATAAAACAAGCGGAGTAACCAGTTTGTGATTGTAGTCTTCACGCATAAAGGCTTTATAGAGTAAATAGGTAGCAATACTGAAATTGAGCAAAAAATACATATTCAAAACCACAACATCCCAACAGAGAAGAGACGAAGGAAAATTCATAGTTCCCAATAATGGCAGCATATGCCAAACTCGTTCAGGATGCCCTACATCAACCACAACAAAACCAATACACATGATAATCGCGCTAATAGCAAGTAGTTCACCAAATATGACAATTTCTTTGATAGGCCCCCAGTTGTAAATGTATGCAGGTATCACCAATACAACCGCAGCTGCTGCCACCCCTACTAAAAAAGTAAAGTTACCGATATACATTCCCCAGGGAACCTGGTCCCGCATACTCGTTACCAGTAATCCGCTCACCATCTGGTTGATATAGGCTATAGTGCCTATTACAATGAGTAAGCATAAAAATACTACCCAGGCCCAATAATACTTGTTTCCGGTGGTGACCTGTTTAACACTGCCTTTAATAAATTCTATGAAATACATGCGGCTTTTTTACCCGTAGAAGTAATAAAATTTTGGTTGGGTATTCAGTTCTTCTTTTAAGATAAATACCCGTTTATGTTTGAGGATATAACTGACTTCACTTTCCGGATCAAGCAGGTTGCCAAATTTGCGTGCTCCAACCGGGCAAGCCTCCACACAGGCGGGATATTTTCCTTTCCTGGTACGTTGCACACAAAAAGTGCATTTTTCAACCACACCTTTCATCCGGGGGCGATTACCCAGGTAATGGGTATTGGTATTGATGCCTTCTCTTTTCGGTTTGGGCTTTGCCCAGTTAAAATGACGGGCTCCGTAAGGGCATGCTGCTATGCAATAACGGCAGCCAATACACCAGTCATAATCTATTACGACAATTCCATCATCATCAAGCCAGGTAGCCTGTACCGGACACACTTTAGTACAGGGGGCATTCCGACAATGTTGGCATTGTACAGGCATATAGGCTTTGCCTTCTGCGGGAACTTTTTTGTGATTATAATAAGGTGTTGCATTATGCAGATTAACCCCTTCTTCTTCATCCATCTCAAGAACTCTAATCCAATGAATCTGGGGGTCAATAGAAAGGTTATTCTCTGTGACACAACCATACACACATTTACGACAGCCAATACAACGGGAAAGATCAAGGGCATAAGCAAATTGCACCCCTTTTAATGCCGGTTCGGCACCCACAGTGAATTTTTTGCCATATTCTTTTTCATATTCTTGTTCGAGACGTTTTACAATTTGGTCTTTTTCTCTGGTAGAGAGTTCTTTGAAGTTTTTTTGAAAAAAACGTTCTAAAAATCCGGCTTCCGTTTGCATGGACAAAAGAGGGACCGCCGGTAAAGCTTTACCTGCTGTTTTTAAAAATGAACGCCGTGAACAGGCTTTCGTTGTTGTTTTAGGTGTATGTTTATCAGTCATTATTTATTCAACCTAATTTCACTTGGTCTGAACGGAGCCGGTAAAGGTGTAATAGGTTTAAAAGCGGGTTGATGAGGATTGTGGCAATGAGCACAGAGCAGATATTGTTTTGCGCCATTCCAGCTTCCAGTGCGCTTACCATGAACTCCCGCCTTCCAGTCTCTTAGTTTAGGGCCGTGACATTGTCCGCATAATTTGTATGATACTTCAAACCCAATATGCGTACCATTTGCAAGCCGCAAACTATCCCTATCTATGGGACTATGGCAATCCAGGCACCAACGATTTTCTTCGTCATGTTTGAGTACCAAATCTTCATGTTCTTCTTCCAACTCCCGCCGATTTGGGTTTGTAGGCTGTTCTTCATCATGGCAGTCAGAACAAGGAAAAATATCTTCAGAAAAAGGCGGAGGTGGAACCTGCACTCCAAGCTTATCAGAGGAAGGTTCATCTGTATCTGCAGAAAAACTTGTTAGCAGTAAAGAGGATATTAATATGCTAACCACAATGAAAATTCTGGCTCCCCAGAATGACGAGAAGATATTTCTATGCTTTAATATCATTTTATAAGAAATTTGGTCAGGACGAAAAAAATACATTTAATTCCTATAAATTTACCATTTTCCACTTAAAATAAGACAAATCTGTCTTATTTAACAGGATTTGTCAAGTTTGAATAAACTTTCTTCTATATTTTTTATAAAAAAAGCGGATGTAACACCCGCCTTTTTGTTTCTTGGAATAAAAATTATTTATTCTTCACTACCACCTTTTGCTCCTTCAGGAATCGGATGCGCAATTTCTTTTAGACGCTCATCAAATTTAAATTCTTTAAAAGTAGGACTTTCATCGTTATGACAACCTGTACAGACTTTTTCATCAGGGATAACAAGGCCAGCAGCAACAGCTTTATCGCGGTCTTTCATAACTTTTTTCTTCTTGTAAGCAGAACCAGCACCATGACAGCTTTCGCAACCAACACCATCTTCCTTTTTATATTTTTCACCAAAACGGTCTGCAGCTAAACCATAACCAGTTACATGGCATTTTAAACACTTTTCACTTTTTTGGGGATCACCCTTAACTCCGGCTTTTTCGGCAAGTTTTTTGGCATCGTCAGTAGCAAGCGTTTTATATGCCTTGGCATGGGGTCCCTCCAGCCATTTTTTGTACTGGGCACCTTTTTTATCTTTTTTGTGGCATTTTTTACAGTCATCGACTCCAACATAGTTGTTGTCTCCGGCAAAAGAATGAGCTCCAAGCCACATAACAATCGCAGAAACTAACATTACAACAAATGATTTTTTACTCATTTAGAATCTCCTTTTTTTGGTTTTCAGGTAAAAGTCTTAATCATTTTTTAAAATTTCAAACTCGATTCATTTAATATACTTATTTCCCTATAAATATAGTAGGGATATTCCTTGAAAAAAGAGTCAAAAAATTCCCTCTAAATTATTTCAAAAAATCATTATAAATTACAGACAGGTTACTCGACTTCTCCGCCAGTATGACATTCACTGCAATTGGTGTCTTCCCATTCCCCATCTATATCAACAGGATGCTGAAATTCAAGACCTTCTGTACTTTTCATCAGACTGTCTGGCGGACCTTGTTCTATAATAGTATGGCAGGCATTACAATCACGGGTGATCGTTTCTCCAAGGGTAGTTTTATGTTGGCCGTCATGACAGCGGAAACATCCAGGAGTAATCAAATGCCCTATATTATCAGGGTAATTTTTCCAGGAAATTTTCATGAATGGAAAAAAATTATCGCTGTAAATTTTTGCAACCTGATTTATTGATTTAGTCAGAGCAGGCTTATTAGCATTATAATAGTCTGTGTGGTCTTCACGGTAATAATCCCACAATTGCTGTTTAATTGATGCGAGAGCTGTCTCTTTGTTATCATACTTTTGTTCCAGGGCTGCCATAGCTTTCAATTTGATCTCAGGAATATCTGAAGAAATTTCACCATAGGCCATACTACGGTTAAGCGATCGATACGGTGCTTCAAACTTGTGAGAAGGGCGGTTATGACAATCCATGCAGTCCATTTTTCGCAGCAAATATTTTGGTGGTTCCTTTTCCTTATACGGTGAATCCTTGGTCGTAAAAATCTTTTCTTCCCCATTTTTACTAACAGTCTTGACCCAGGTTATGTTCTCCCGTTTTGTATCTTCTGTAGCATAATAGATGTCTGCAGCCACATTCATATGTGCATGAATGCCTTCGAGCTGCATCCCGCCTCCACCAACTTTTACCAACATCCGAAGTTTCCATTTGTCCCATTTACTGTCTTCATCGGTAATAAAATAATCATGCTGGGTTTCCAAAGCGCCAAAAAACTTTTCTGGCCAGTGACACTGTTCACAAGTTTCTTGTGCCGGGCGAAGATTAGCGACAGGAGTGGGTATGGGACGAGGAAAATGATTGAATAAAACAGAATAAAACTGTTTGGCGCCGGAAAGTTTTGACCTTACATACCAGTCAGCCCCATTACCAATGTGGCACTCAACACAATGCACCCGTGCATGAGAAGACTGCTGATATGCTGTATATTCAGGATGCATTACATTATGACACAAAGTGCCACAGAATTTGTTGGTTTCTGTATAATGGTAACCCTTATACACTCCTATAAGAGAAGCCAGAAATAAGATCATTCCGGCAACAAAGGCCACCAGTGTGGTTGAGCGATGAGAAGGAATAGAAAAATCAATTTTCAGGGGTTCCCATTGTTCAGATTTTATTCCCCGCTTTTTGCGACGATGGCGGATAATAGCGCCAATGATTATAAGTCCTAAACCAAGAAATAAGAACGGGGGCAAAATCACATAGGTAATAAGCCCAAGATAAAGATTAGAAGAAATGACAAATTCAACCGCAAATAAAAAAGCCTCTAATGAGAAAAATACGATTGTTATGATAAACCCAATCAGGGAAATCCTGTTTTGCAAAAGCCCGGGTACTTTGGACCACAGATCATAATGTTTTTTGCCTGTCACCATTTCATCAACTTTTTTATGTTTTTCAAAGTCTTCAGGAGTCATTCTTACCCTTTATTTACTTGCTTAACTTTTTTTTCCAGGGCTGTTTTTTGCATAATCCACCCCAAAGAAAAAACTATAAACACAAATTCTGCTATAAAATAAATAAGCAGTTTTAAAAATACACCGGAAGAAAAACCATAAGCATGGAGCCCCACTCCCAGCAAATTAACGCCAAACCAGGCAAACATCACTATAACCGTACAAAGAATACTTCCAATCGCCATGCCCAGATGCTTAATCATACCATCAAGTCGTGCATGAAAAAGTGCCGCACACCATAAAACAATTAACAACGCACCATTTTCTTTAGGGTCCCATCCCCAAAACCGCCCCCAGGATTGGTCTGCCCAGATACCGCCAAGGACGGTTCCAATAAAAGAAAAGACCAGGCCAAAAGCCAGTATGCCATAAATCATTTTAGATGTATCTGTCAATTTTTCTTTGTCGGCATTAAACACTTTTTGTAATACATAAACATGCCCGGCCACCCCGGCCGCGCAGCACCCCGCATACCCCATTGTTATGGTTATCACATGGGAAGCCAGCCAAAAGTTTGAATCAAGAACAGCAACCAACATACCCATGGTATCACCGTCCATAGCATATTTTTGGGCAATCAGCAACATGGCTAGACTAGAAAAGCCAGCAATAATAAAACCGAGCCCCCGACGACTAAACCATTCGGCTACAATGCCTAATATCGCGCTCATCCATCCTACAAAAATAAAGGTTTCATACAGATTGGTAACCGGCGGACGCCCCATAATCAACATACGGGCAAACATTCCTAACGAATGAGGTATAAGAGCTAGTATCAGTAAAACAAGGCTTATCCGATAAAAAGTCTTTTTAAGAAAAATTAACGAGCAGAGTGCGGTAATCAGCATTAAACCATAAAACAACTTACTCCACAAAAACGGAGAATATTTGTTATACATAACCTCGAGGCTTATATTACCAGAGTCATGTCCATCCCAGATATCCTCTGCGACAAGCTTATTAAATGCCACACAACCCAGATCAAAATCCACCTGATTGCCATCGAGATAAGCTGAAGTCAGTTCCTGAAGTTTGTCCATTTCTGGTTGAAAACCGCGGGAATGTGAAAAATGCCCAAGGGCCTCCCAGGGACTGATCCAGGTCTTTTGATTATGAGTGGTTGAAGGCAAAATCATTATAGGAGAGCGCTTATAATAATTTGACCATTGGTGGAGAGTACGGGAAAGACGCATTGCATCTTTTTGTGCAGGAGTCAGATTGGTATCAGAAGGAGTATTAATATCCTGTAAAAAACTATTTAAAACTTCTGACTTCAAAAATACGGAATAAAATGACCGATTTTGAGTTTGAACTGCACTCTGCACCCCAAGGGCACGAGCCAATGAATCATCTTGAATTGCGAAATCGGGATAAGGAAGCGCAAACTGAAAGCAAGAAGCCAGATTCATATAATTATTTATGCTATGACTTAAACGCAACAGTTCTTTTTGTACCAAACTGCGCTCTTTTTCGTTTATTTTATAAATTTTTTCAGATAATTCTCGTAATTTCCCTAGTCCATCTTTTAATTGGTTATAACTGAATTTTCGTGATGTTTCCAGGTTAAGATCCATTGCCTGAATAACCTGCATTTCATTAACCATAAAAATTTTATCATCCTGGGTTTCTTCGGGCAGAAAAAACATTTTTGCCAGCCATTGAATAGCAGGTTTCTTATTAAAAGACGCACGACCGGAAAACTCCAATAATAAATTTCGTGCATAAGTATCAAGGGGCTTTTTTCGACCGTTCTCTAATATGATTATTTTTGAAAAATTATCATAGTTGGTAATAGGCGATGCCTCGACCTCATTACAAGCGATACTTATAATAAGCGAGATTAAGACAAGGATACTTTTCAAATACTTCATAAAACGCTGTGAACTATACATGCTGTGCTCTTTTACGGTTGGCAAATTTTATCATTACTATACAAAAATGGATAAGCATCCCCAGAGAAATAACCAGGCTGGCAATATAGGGCAACAGGCGCCCTGAATTTCGAACAACAGAAAGAGTCGAAGTCTCTGCCCCGTTGGACTGAGAATAAGAGGACTGATAAAACGTATAATGTCCATATCTGAGTGGTTTATTCATTGAAATACGCACATTTCGCTTCATTGAGGGTGTGGTAATCTCTACATGGCTTTCAAAACTTTTTGCCATCTGGGTTCCGGTATAGTCCACCTTTTTAAAATCAAGCAGCTTAACGGTAATGGGTAACACATGCCTTTTTCGGCGGAGCGATAAAAAGACTTTTTTGGTGCCAAAGAAGACACTGGTGGGAAATCTTTCACCACCATATAACATAACTGTTTGAGGATTATCTGGCTGACTGGATGTTCTAATAGAGAGTTTTATACCTGGAATATTTTTGGAAAGATCCGGTTGGGGATGTTTTGCTGTAAGTGTATTAATACCAGAGGCATTTATAATTTTATCGGCGGATGATACATCCTTTTTTGTAAAAGCATCACAATGAGAAAAATAATTTTGAATGGTGAGTTCATAACCGAGTTTATCAAAACGAAGCTCTTGTTCATTGGCCAGGGTTTTGATTCCCATTGCAGATACCTCTTTATCAAGTACATTCCCCTTTTGAGTCTGGGACCAGAGAGCGAGCTCCCATTCATGATAATCATTACTCACATTTAAGCCCTGATTTTCTTTTAAGGTAAGACTTGATTCCTGTGCCAGATGAAGGGTGAAGCCAGAGCCTATTATTAGGATAAGCATCCCCACATGGGTGAGTAACATACCAGACATTTTCCATGTATATCTAAACCTGAAAACAGTTACTGCGGTAAGATTAACAAGAGAGAGCCAGAGGATTATCCGGGCACCCGGTACCGGAAAAAAACCACCTGCCATAAATATCCAGGAATTGAACATCCGCTCTTTAGTTATATAGAGACCATTTTCTACCTGGTAAAGTGTACCCCAGAAAGTGAGGACCATTAACCACAACAGACAGAAGACCGTCAGCTTATAAGATATCAGAAATTTTATCAGTTTTGATTTTTTTAAATTTGCCATCTATTTTTTCGGAACCTCTAGAGATGAAGAGAGAGACAAAAATTTTGCTTTGTTTTGCTGCAAGACTTTTTGGGGACCAAACAACTTAATAAATATGGTATGTGAACCGGTAGAAATTACACTTATCATCCCCGAGTTGTTTGCGGTAAGATTACCTGTGAGTAAAGTGGTAAAATCAACGAATACCCCCTCAAAGTTTCCTTTTGTTTTAAACCGTTTTTGATTCGCTAAATAGGTCTTAAAGGCGGCATCTCCGGGAATCGTAATTTTAAGTTGTTGCAACCAACGTTTTACATTATTGGAGAGTCCACCGGCTTCTCCTTGCAGACGGATAAGCGAACATTCAACACTGTCATTATTACCCACGGGTATAATAAAGGTGGCCAGGCGCATCCCTGTTGTTTTAAATTCTTTCCAACCTGTGGGGACTTTCCAGGCCAAATCAACATTTTGAGCAGCGCCTTGTTCAGAAAAACGTCCCATAGCTGCGTCGCCGGATAAACCCGCATGAGGATCACGCTGATTACCTGGCATCTTTTTGGGAGTTGCAACAATTTCTCTTTCTTGGTAATGTCGGATTGAATCGTCTTTCTTGCAGGCAAAAAAACAAAGACTGCAAAAACACAGGGTGTATAGTAACTGATGATGTTTTAACATTTTTTAGTGAGCTTTCCCCTTTTTACTGTTTGGCCTTTACCCGGCGCATGATAAGAAAATGCTGCCGATTTGACATAAATTCAGCAAAGAATAATAAAAAATACACGAATGTAAAGTAAATTCACCCCAATCAACTAGGGTTTACTCTTCCCCCTATTCCCCCCAATTTAATTGAACTTTCAATAAAATTAGTCAATTGAAGTGCTTCTTCCTCTCCTTGCGGTAATACTTTTTACCCTGACTTTTTTAATTACTTGATCCTTCTTTTAGAGGGGAATATATATAAGTGTACCAAAATTGATTACTCACCTTTATTATAAATCCAAACTTTTCACAGTATTACTATAGCTTAAATAGGTATTCTCAAATACGGACCTATTAAGATTTTGTATAAATTCACTAAATTTGAGCATTTTTTCAAGCTATCCCCTATTTTTTTTTAATAAAACCGATTGTTTATCCCCAATAAATATTACTTTTAATAAGACAATAACGTCTTATTTAACTTTTAATCTCAGGTGAAAGGGTAAACAATGCAAAAAATTATTTTTTCAGCACTTATTACAGTGCTTTTAGTGGGTATGTCATGGGGAAAAAGAACAATTCCCGATGATTTTTCAAAAGAAACAAAAGAATGTCTGGAGTGTCATAAAGATGACAATGTAGGGTTATACCAACAATGGGGAGACAGTAAACATTACAGCGCTAATGTTGGTTGTTACGAATGCCACATGGCAAAAAAAGGTGATAAAGACATCTTAAAAGACGAAGATCATAAAGCTTTTAGCATAGCTACTATAGTGTCTCCTAAAGATTGCGGGCGCTGTCACGAAAAAGAAGTAGACGAGTTTATTAATTCTCACCATTCTAAGGCAGGCAGAATCATGGGTTCCCTTGATAACCTGTTAGCTGAAGTCGTAGAAGGAAATAATGACTTTAAAACCAAAGCCCATCCTGAAGGTGTGTCTGCGGCTGCAGTAAACGGCTGCTGGCAATGCCATGGCTCTCAAATTGAAGTTGATGAAAAAACAGGGAAACTGGATCCTGCTACCTGGCCAAACTCAGGCATAGGCAGAATTAACCCTGATGGTTCTGAAGGTTCTTGTTCAGCCTGTCACTCAAGGCACAGTTTTTCTGTTGAACTTGCCAGGCAGCCAGAGAACTGTGGTAAATGCCACCTCGGGCCAGATCACCCTCAGCTGGAGATCTATAACGAATCTAAACACGGCATAGCCTATAATGCCAATAAAGACAAAATGAATTTAGCTTCATCAAAATGGGTAGTTGGTGAAGATTATTCCGCCGCACCTACTTGTGCTACCTGTCATATGAGCGCCACACCCGATTTACCCGTAACTCACAATGTAGGGCTTCGTATTAAATGGAATAATCGCCCCGTTCATTCAAAGTTGTCTCACAAAACTGATGAGAAATGGGGATTAGAATCAGCAAAATTTTCTTCGAATAAGCGAAGAAAAGATATGGAAAAAGTGTGTATTGCCTGCCACCAAAAGACATTTACTGATAACTTTTTTACTCAATACGAAGGACTGCTTTCACTGTATGACGAAAAGTACGCAAAACCAGGCGAAGAACTTTACAAACTTGCCCAGGCGGTACTTAAAACAACTTCATCATACGCGCCTTTTTCAGAAGCCGTTGATTATACCTGGTTTGAACTCTGGCACCATGAAGGGAGGCGCGCAAGACACGCAGCATCAATGCAGGCCCCGGATTATACTCATTGGCACGGCACCTATGACTTAGCCAAACACTGGAATTCAAAATACATCCCTGAATTACGTGAAATCATTCACCGATTTAAAGATGATGAAAAGGCCACGAAACAGGTCAAAGCTCTTGAAAAAGGGTTAGACAAGGTGTTAAACAGCCCGAATCATAAATGGTCTATTAACAAAGAAGACCCCAAGACCAAAGCAATCAGAGAAAAAAATCAGAAGGCGTTTAAAGCCAGATATAAATAACGAAGTTCCTCAATAAAGAAACGACTGTCTCAATTGAGTCAGCCGTTTTTTTATACCCAAAGGGCATAAGTTTCATTGAAGCGGTGCAAATGCACCGCTTAATTCAGCTTTTTTGTTGTTTTTTAAAAGGAATAAAATGATATAACCAACACCGGCACAGTTTGATTAAGGTCTTTTTATTCAGTACCAGTTGGAAAATTTGTTTATAATATTTAGTCCCCGATACACTGGCATAAAAAGCTTCTTTGAGTTCCGGATCGTCCTTTGCCAGCTCCAGCATTTCTCCGAATATACCTCTGGATTTACTCCACAAGGTGATATACCGGGTTAACTTGCCGTATTTAATATCATTAACAATCTGCCTAAGCGCGTAATAGTATTCATGCAACGCTTCCCGGGAAACGCCATTTTTCACAATTACTTCTGCTGCGGCCCTACCCGTAATAATACCACTATTAATGCCCTTACCTTTAAAAGTCCGTACCAAACCCGCTGCGTCACCAAGGACAACATAACGGTGACCATAAAAGTTCCTGGCCAACCCGTTGGGAAACCGTCCTTTGAAATAACTGAGACTGTCAAAGCTCTCATAAAAGTCCGGGGGTAAAACAGCCCTTGCTTCATCACTCAACAAAAATTCATCCATGAGTGCTTTGCTCGCTTTTTTAGCAGCTATGTTAATAACAATATGATCCTCTTTTGGGCTTATGCCGGCAAAATCAATTTTTTTGTTTTTAGGTAAAAAGGCATGAATTGTATTTTTGTCTTTTAATACCTGCCCCTTTGGACATGTATATTTAATGATAATGGATTCAAGATAGTTTGGTTGTTTGTATTTGGTAGCCCTCTCAAACAGTTTGCAACCTCCATCATCAAGACCAAAGGCCCCTGCTACAAAATCCGCCCGCAGGTCCATGCCTTCTGAATATAACATCACAAAATCATTATTAATATCAATATCAGTAACCCGGAACTTGTGGATCTTTATTTTTTCTTTTTCTGCTTCTTCAATAAAAAATTTATCAAACAACACCCGCCGTACCGCGTAAGACGCATGATCCGGCGTATCAACCCGGATTGAATGCCCATTTGAATGTATCTTATACCCATTTATGGTGCTGATGACAATATCCTGTGGAAAATTCAATTGCAGGTCCCCGGATATAAGCTCTTCTATGGGCGGAGAGAGTATACCAGAACACTGGTTATAATAAGCTCCGGTAGAAAAATCTTTATATTCAAAGAGGTGCACATCTATATACATTCCTTTTAACTTGGCCAATTTTTTTAGGTATATCGCAAATGCGCATCCTGCTGGCCCCCCCCCCTACCACTGCAACCACCGACCCGTTTTTCAGAGGTCCGGGATTAATTTGAGCCTGACAAGTTTTTTTACCGGTGAAAAAAGCCCCTACCCTGGACAGTATTGTCCGGTAAAGACTTCTTAAACTGTACTGAAAAAACAAAATAATAAGCAGGGGATTAAGAGCTTGTTTCCAGGCTTCTTTATAAGGAGACTTACCCGTAAACATGATCCAGAAAATATTTCTTAATATATCAGCGCTTCTGTGAAACTGCACTGAGTTTGCTATCTGCATATTGGCCATATTAAAAAAGGAAAATCGTGAAATCACATCATTCAAAAAATAAAGAAATCTCCCATAACGGTTATCCTCTATAATATGCTGTTTGACATAACTAAAGTATCCTTTTTCCAACGAGGTACGGTCAATACCTGTTTTAAAAACAGCCTGCGCCGCTTTTTCTGCGGTGATAAAAGCTGATTCAATACCATTTTTATAAAATTTGCTATACGCAGCATCTCCCAACAGCAGAATTCTATCATCATATGCATTTTGAGCATTGGCACTGGTTATGCGGGGGCTACAATGGCAAAACCTTTCTTTCAGACTGAAATCAGGGGGTAAGCGTGAAAGAATACCGCTTTGTTCAATAAACTCGTGCAAATCATTTTGAACCAGATCTTTTTTCCCAATCAGGTTTATAGTAATAAAATTGGATTTGGGTATTACAGAACCATACAATATGCGCCGGGTTGGAATATTATAGGTATAAATGGTGTTTCCGAAATAACGCTGAACATTTTTTTCGCCAATCTCCAGCTCAGCCAGATAGGTTCGCATAACTTTGGGAGCAATATATGCTGGGAGTACATTATTGATATCTTTTATAAGAGGAGAATTCAAACCAAAAGCACCACATAAAAATGCAACATGGTACTCATCCTTATCAGTATAAATGTGGAAGCCCTGTTCTTCACGATCCAGCCGCTTTACTTTTTCTCTCAGCACATCAATGCCCTGGTCACTTATTTTTTCCAGGATAAAATCATCAAAACTGATATTCTGTTTGTCTTTGTACTGCCGGGGACCATTTCCC
>JADFYW010000110.1 GCA_015232855.1 Fibrobacteria bacterium | reverse complement strand
CCAGCAGCACATGGTGTAATGTAGCTGTTACCTATACTTATGGCACAGGCAATTCTATTGCTATGTATGTGAATGGCGCGGCTGTTTCGGGTTCATGGACTACAGGAGATGGAGAAAATGCGACAACCATATATAACCAAACTATAAAAATTGGCCATGGAGAAGATCCTGCCAGTGTTTTTTGGGATGGTAAGATTGATGAAGTTCGTTTGTCTAAAACAATCCGTTCCGCAGACTGGGTAAATCTCTGTTATGAGACCCAGAAAGCAGACCAGACAGCTTTAATTCAGGCTGACGATCTTTCTACCTGGTCTTACAACACAGATCTCACCTTGAACACCACGGCTTCCGGCGCTGATGTATCGGGGAATGAAACCAACTTTCCTGTTCTTATCCGCCTGACTGCAGATAACTTCACCTTTTCACAAGCCCAGGACAGTGGGCAGGATCTGCGTTTTGCCAAAAGCGATGGCACGGTCTTGAAATACGAAATCGAGCGCTGGGACGCCACAAATCAGTTGGCAGAAGTATGGGTGAAGGTGGATACAGTGTATGGGAATAACAAAACCCAGAGTATGAAAATGTACTGGGGAAAAGCAGATGCTGTGAGCAAAAGCGATGGGGGAACGGTGTTTGATACGGCGAATGGGTTTGTGGGGGTATGGCATCTGAGAGAAGAAGGAAATACTACAGCGAATGGATATCAGGACGGAACATTGAAGAATTATGATGGAACCGGTGGCAGCATGGATGGTAATTCTGACGTTACGGGGTTGATTGGTAAAGCGCAGACGTTTGACGGGATAAACGATTATATCCGATTGTATAATAAATCTGATTTTAATATGTCAGGTAACAATGTGACTGCATCGCTTTGGTTTAAATCGGGTAATACTCAATATCAGACCCCAGGATTCCTTTTTGGTAAGTTTGCTGGAGGAACACCCGGGTCGGGTTATTATCTGGGGGTAACAACGAGTAATACTGTTTATTTCAATCATCGTGCGACAACTAATCAAATAATTCTTTCAAATTCATTCGCCAACGATGGAAGCTGGTATTATGTGACCATTGCTTTGGATGGCAGCAATGCTTTGCTGTATCTCAATGGTACAAATCCACAATCTGATGGATATACGGATTTGATTAATAACGCCCATTCGTTTGGTTTGGATATCGCGATGGGTGGAGCGACAAACACTTATCCATATTTGGGTATTATTGATGAAATGCGTTTTTCTCAGGTTTTGCGATCAGCTAATTGGATAAAACTTTGCTACGAAAACCAGAAGCTGTATCAAACCCTGGTGCAATTTTCTTCTTCGGCGGAGGACTACAAAAAGGCCACCCGGTTTACCTTTTTTACCACATCGCTGGGATTGACGGGGGATGTTCCCAATATTCCACTACTGTTACGCATAGGTCCAAGCGATATCGATTTTTCTGTTACTAAAATTGACGGTTCCGACCTCCTGTTCCTTGATTCTGCTGGCCAGCAATTGTATCACGAAGTTGTGCATTGGGACAGGGGGAATGACAGTGGGCTGGTTTGGGTGCGGGAAACTAATATGGAGAATGCTGATGGTGATTTTATCACCATGTATTACGGTTGTGATGATTGCAATAACAACTATGCCCGGACAGATAGCGTATGGGTTGGTTATGTGGGTGTTTGGCATTTGAATGCGCCGGAAACGGAAGCTGTTGATGCTTCGGGTAAGAGTAATGACGGGATCTATAGCGATGTGATGGCATTTAATACGGGGGTGACAACTATTTATGCGTCTTCCTTTGACGGGATTGATGATGATATTAAAACTGGAAGTTCGGGATTCCCTACTGGAAACGCTGAGAGGACTCTGTCCGGGTGGATAAAATTGACAGGCGGAAGTGTTTATGAACCGCTTTTTTCTTATGGACAAGACGTGGCTGGACAGGCTATCATACTGGCTCAAACTGAAGATGGTATCGGTATTGCTTTTAAAACACATTTTTGGGGCCAGGCTTCGCAGGAGACAGGTTGGACTCATCTAGCCGTCACTATTTCTTCAACCGCCAGCACCACTGATGATGCCGAGGTTTATATAAATGGCGCTCCCATTACAGAGACTACTTTAACCTATAGTAGCCAGACACTTAATACGACGCTTGGATTGGGTCCTTTTATAGGCAGACTTATTACAAATGCCAATGCGAGAGACCCTGTTATGATAAATGAAGTCAGGTTGTCAGATCAGGAAATGTCCGCTGATTATATCAAACTCTCCTATGAAAACCAGAAACTTACTGGTGGACTGTACACTACAGTTGATGTAACCGGTCCGGTGGATGTGCCGGATCTTAAGCTGTGGCTGAGGGCCGATCAGGGGGCGGAGGAAGCCTCAGCTGATGATGCAGAAAACGGGGATGCTGTGCAGTACTGGCGGGATCAGAGCGGGAATGGGAATGATGTGGAACAGTCGACCTCAAGTAATCGACCAATTCTGGTGACAAATACATTGAATGGGAAACCAGTGCTTCGGTTTGATAATTCCAACGATTATCTTATACGAAATGATGCCCTCGGCATGAGCGGGAACCCGGCCATGACCATGTTTGTGGTAATGAAAGGCCCGGGAGGGACCGACGCTATTCTTCATTTGGGGGGTCCTAATACGAATGATCAGGTGTATATGTCCAGTGAAGCTGGTTATCGTCATGGAAGTTCAAACAAGTTGTTTAATGAAAATTTTTCTGGTGCCTATGCTCTCGGCACTTTTCGTCGTTCCGAATCAGCAACTACCGGGTCGGAAGAGTTCTTTAAAAACGGTGTAGAAGGAACACAATTAAGTAGTGTGAGTCCGAGTTCAACAATAACCATTCCGGGTTCAAGTGTGTATACCTTGGTGGGAGCGCGCTATTATTCAAGCAGTATAGGTTATTATTGCGGAGGCGATATCGCTGAAATTTTGTTGTACAACCGAGAGTTAACTGAAGCCGAGCGAATAAAAGTTGAATCATATTTGACCGTAAAGTACTCACTGGGGCCTCCCAGCAACGCTACCAGCTTAACAGCTACAGGAGGCAACAGTCAGGTAAAACTCTCCTGGACCAGGCCCGTCAGTTTGTCAGCTATTGTGGATACGGTGGGTATCTGGGCTCGGTCTGATAAATATCCAGACAGCACACGGAACGGTTCGCTAGTGGGGTATTTTGGGATTAACGATAGCAGTTATACCTGGAGCATGAATTTTCCCGGGCTGTGGTATTTTACCCTATTAACCAGGGACAGTAATGGTGTATGGAGCAATACAACTGATAAAGCGCAGGATACAGCCCTCGTATCGAGTGGTGATTTTGGTATCAAATACACATTTAATACAGCAGCCATAGGGGTTACTGAAGACCAAACCAATTTCCCCATGCTGATAAGACTTACACTTGCCGACAGCATGGTGTTTAACGCTTGCCCATCAGCAACTACGGGGGGGCATCTCCGGTTTCGGGATGACGATGGAGAGACTATCCTCGATTATGAAGTTGAACGATGGAATACTTCTATTGATTCTGCGGAGATTTGGGTGAAAGTACCGAGAGTGGATGGGAACAGCAGTACAGACTTTGTCACTATGGAATACCGAAATTGTACCAATACTGACCAGAGTGATGGAGGGGCGGTGTTTGACACAACAAACGGTTTTGAAGCTGTGTGGCATCTTGAAGAAGATGGAAATACAAGTACAGACGGATATATCGATGCTACGGTGAATAGTAACCACGGTGACGGTGTGAGTATGGCAATAGGCACTTCTGATCAGGCTTCAGTTGTGGGAATGGGGCAAAGCTTTGACGGTGCTGCAGATTATATAGATCTTGGTTCGCAGACCAGTACCTCTCCACTCTGTTTAAATGGTTCTCCTTTTTCTATTAGTATGTGGCTTAAACGGGACGCCGGAGGAGGAAATAATCAAAGAATAATTGAAAAAGCAACTGGGGGGTCTGCGACAGGTGGTTTCAGTCTCATAACATCCACAAGCCTTGATTTTCTTTTTTATATGAATGGTTCAGCCAGTTTAGTATCCAATACAAGTGCTTATATTGCCGACGAATGGTATTACCTGACAATTGTTATGGAATCTGCCACTCAGGGGTATATTTATTTGAATGGGGCGGTGCTGTCTTTATCTACACATACCCCGGCCCTACCTGTAAGTACAACCGCAAATATGTATATGAGTAGATATGTGCTAGCTGGAGACTACTTTTTTACCGGTGATTTGGACGAAGTCAGAATGTCATCTTCCCCCCGTTCCGCCGAGTGGATAAAACTCTGCTACTATACGCAACATCCCGATTCTTCGGCTAAGTATATTACGGAGGCTTATCCTCAGTTGATTTATGTAGACTCGGCCCTGGGTGATGATGATAATAGTTGCCAGGACGCTGAGAACCCTTCATTGCCCAAGCTGACTATTGCTTCTGCCGTTGCTTGCCCCAAGCACGATAAGGCCGATACCATGAAGGTAATAGTGATGCCGGGGACGTATACTGATAGCATCTTAAGCAAAGGGACTTGTGACGTAATGGTTAAGGGCTTTGATGCAAACCATCCGCCAGTATTGAATGGAAACCGTGATGGAGGTAGTTATACCAACACCATCTGGCCACGAAGCAGAATACATCTTAGAAATTTTATTGTTAAATCCAAAGTTGATGGTGCCCGGGGAATTTTAATTGCGTCAGGTGATGACAGTATTTCTGTGATTGGTTGCCGCATAATTAATGATGGAGCGATAAAGCATATTTTTGGAATATGTGTCAATGGCGCGGAAAATGTTAATATTCTCATAGCAAATAATATTGTATTTGGGGCAACTACTTATGGAATTGGTACGCTCTCAGACAGTATTAGTATTATTAATAACGTAGTTTATGGTCCAACGAATATTGGGATTTATCTTTTTAGTAACCTGCAGACTCATTTTACCCTTACCAATAACATTATCATGAATTGCGATGTCGGCATTCAAAACTATGCTTCTGGCGACATCGGACTTTTTTCCAACAACCTTTTCAACAACGTCGTTACCCAGATATCCGGAGGCAATGAGAGTGATGCTGCAGCAATTACCGCAGACCCACTCTTTGTAAATTTCGATCCTTTCTCCCCAAACTTTATGAAACTCTCACCCAATTCCCCCGCCCTGAACGCAGGCACTACAGACTTAGCTTCTGGAACGCCGTACACCAAGACTGTCACCACCGACTACTGGCGAACTACCAGACCCTATGGATCAGAAGTGGATATTGGTGTATATGAGGGTGTTGGTTACTCTGATGTACTCAGCGGAGATTTTGACAGTCTTACGATTACCACCTATAGTAATGACAGTATTGCCGTTAAGAATAGCAAATGGAAGATCACCTTCTCTGATACTTGTGGAGCGGGAATTTCCGGGTTTTATGATATGGATGATAGTACTACAGACCTCCTTGGCCAGTATCCTCTGTTTGACCTTGATATAAACGGTACCCGGTTATCGACTTTTGAAGTGTCTCATCCCATTATTGTGTCTCAAAACCGGGTACATACCTGCGTCAAGCAGGCAGTGGATGTAAACGCGAATATTACCGTGACTGTATATTATCACCTTTATGCTTCAGGACATATATACATACAGTCTGAAGTTGCGAATATTTCTGCGGGAGCGGTAAGTAACCAGACCCTGGACTACCATGTTGAGCTTGAGGACGCAGATGCGGGACATCATAACGAAGGTGCTGCAAACGGTTATGGTTATCTTGTGAAGACCAGTAACCGGGATGTGTATTTCGGGGTAACCGAGGCACTGAACCAGCCCTCCACCCCTGTGGCCAGTGCCTGGTCCGGGGATACCACTATGAGCAGTAACCGGATAACCTGGGATAGCGATGACATAGATTTTATTGCCAAACAACGTGTTCAGCATCATTTCCTGGTTTATGTGGGTTCAGAATCCATGGATGCCAGTCTGGCTTCTAACCTGTATGCAGATAGCTATTATCCCAGTGAACTCAGTGCATCAGCGGGTATGCTTTCGGGCGAAGTAAGCTGGCAGGATCATCTCAAAGGGCAATGGCCCTTTAATGATGCAACAGGGGATACGGTAACGGATGTAAGTCTGAACGGGCATAACGGGTATTTTTCCGGACCGACCTGGACGGTTGGCCGGGAGGGCACCGGGCTTAGTTTTGCCAGTGGTGGACTGGTTACGGTCCCGGACAATGCTGATTATGAAGCGGGTACGAATCGCACCTTTATGTTCTGGGCCTGGATAAGTTCAGCCTGGAGTGGTTACGGTTCTCAAGCTAACTTTGTGAGTAAGGGAACCGACCTTATGATAGAGCGCATGAGTGGAAATGATCATATTGTGTTTACCGCAGGTGGGGTATCCGCCGAAACCGTCGATAATCCGCCCTACGAAGAATGGATTCATATAGCGGGCGTAATGGAAGGAGCCGGGAATATCCGCTTGTATATAAATGGTGTTCTTCAGGCTTATGCCACCGGAGCCAGTTTTTCAGAAAATGCCAGCGCCCTTATTTTCGGCAATGACGCCAGCGCTAACGCAGTCCTCCGGGGAGGCCTGGATGAGCCCCGGGTGTACCACCAGGCAATGGACCAGGAGCAGATACAGGCTATTTCTAATCACGGTTTTGCGGAAAAGACCGGTCTGTATATGCTCAGGGCAAATAACAATAACCGGATGGTTGCCTTGATGAATGCTAACGGCCCTGCTACCCGGTTCCAGCCCTGTTTTCAGATTGCCAACTGGTACGGAGGGGCTGTCCCCAAGTACGTTTATGTTGATGGTGTGCAGATGAGCTCGGGAACAGACTTTTACAGTACACTGGATGATTATATGATTGACGGCAACAGTATGGGAAATATATTGGAAATCCAGTTTAACCGTACCTTTAATGAGCAAAATGTGGATATCTTTATTGATAATAACGACAGCACGGGTTCCCAGGGGGCCTCGGCCCGGATGAAAAAACTCTATACTACGGTTACTGCAGGTGACCAGATAAACGTGAAGAACCTGAGTGGAATAACTTTTGGCGAAAGGGGAAGTAATGAATGGGAGTTTATTGTTGACCTTGACGCCACAACTGAAACCACTGATGGTGATGGGGGAATCTACTCCTGGAAGAGTTCTGAGGCGAGCCCGGTAACCGCTATTTCTTCAGCAACTGATTTGACCGGTGCAGACTCTATTACCCTGGACCAGTTCCGTTTTGATTGGGCGGGATTATCAGGAAAAGCCTGGACAAGTGGTGATCCTGGCAGTGTATATAGTATAGCAGACTGTTCGGGGGCCAGGCTCAAGATGAGTACCGGGGCAATTACTTTTAACGCTGGTGATCCTGATGTGGTGGTGAACCGTACCTATACATTCTATCCCACAGGCCGGTTGTTTATTTCTCAGAGTATAACGAGTTTAAGCTCACAACCAGCAACACCACAGATTTCCATTGAGGGTCTGGTGAATATAAATCAGGCAAATGATGCTTGGAATACCACCTACAGTTCAGATAGTGGAAGAGCTGGCAAACTAAGTGCAAGTAATGAGACCTCTTTTAATGGCTTCGGGGTAAGTGTATTAGGACTTGAACATGCAGGTGGAGATGTAACGGGTAAAGCCGCAGTTACCGGGCAGAGCATCAGTTCCACAGCCTTAAAGTTAAACTTTGATAATGCAAATTTTGAAGTAGCGGACGCCACCATTACGGTGAACTATATGCTGGACTTTACCAAGGATTTCACCGATTCAGCTTCTCTGGACAGTACTCTGGCGGATGTACAGAACCCCGCAACATTATCGGCCCTTGTGGGTACTGCGGTAACAGATGATGCACTTGATTTTAATGGGGATGGATTTGCAGAAGGTGATGGAGCTTATACCTTCCAGGCAAGTTCCGGTGTGGCCCAGTTTCAGATGGGAATAACCAAGTCCAGATTCTATCCTGCTTTCAGGATAAAGAACTGGAACACGGTAACGGCACCGGAGATTGTACTGGTGGGTAATCAGGAACAGGTACGGGATTATCAGTATAATGCTTACGTGGATGTGGCTAATAGGCAACTTATCATGCAGTTTAACCAAGTGTGGCGTGGTTCGGGGAATGATACCTTGAGGACGGTGTATGTATCAGCCAAGGACGGTTTGGCGGTAACCATGGGTGAGTTTAGGGCGGTGGCCGGAGTAGGGGAAGATTCGCTATTCTGGACTACGGAGAGTGAATTGGATAACCTGGGGTTTTATTTGTTGCGTCGAGTTAAGCCATGTCAGTCTTCAGTCCTCAGTAATCAGTATTCAGATGAAAAGGCTCTCTCCACCCCTGGCTCTATTGCTCCCCTCTCCCCCCCGGCCCCCCTCTCCCAAACATCTGGGAACCGGGGGGGAGAGGGCAACTATAGTAGCCAAGGGGATAAGGGCATCTTTAGTAGCCCAAGTGGTGAGGGAACTTCAGCAGCTCTTGATTCTCTCAACCAGATCCCCGGAGCGCATTGTCTTGACCCATCGTCGCTTATCCAACATGAGATTGCCAGCGAAACTACGCCCGCTGTCTTTGATACCAGCTGGAGCCGTTTGAGTAATAAACTTATTCCCGGTCCCGAAGGCGGGAGGAGTGGCAGTACACGGAACTACCAACATATTGATACACGGGTCAAATATGGGATCACTTACCAGTATATACTTGTTTCTGTGGATTTCCATGGGCAGGAAGAATCTTTCGGGCCGGTGGAGGTTACGCCGCTTAATCCTTATTTGACGGTGTTGTACCAGAATGTGCCGAACCCGTTTAACCCGGTTACGGTTATCAAGTATGATTTGAAAGACCGGGCTAAAGTTTCTATAAAAATATTTAACATTAAGGGTCAACTTATATGTGAACTTGTTAAGCCGAACCGCTATCTTGCACCTGGACGATACCAGATTATCTGGGACGGGCGGGACAGAAATGGCGTCGAATTACCGAGTGGGCATTACCTGTATTATATGACTACCAAGGGGTATAGGAAAGCTAAGAAGATGCTTATAGTTAAGTGATATTTTTAACTCCTGTGCCTTTTCACACTGCCACGGTGCTTTGTTGAAACAAACTTAGCCCTGATGTTACCATCAAAACCTGCTTCGAGAAAAGCTGTGAAATGTCACTTACCAGCTTAAAGCAACTTTACGGGTACTCCTTTTCCCCTCTGCATATAGAGTGAAAAAGTACACCCCTCTGTTTTTATGATTAATATTTTTATCAAAATGATGATACCCACTGGTTAAAAACCCATTAAAAACAACTTCTTCCTTTTGAGATGCGATATTATACATTTTAATCTTTACATTACCTTCTGAGATTAGTGAAAACTCAAAAGAAAGTTTACCGGAAAGCTGGTTATGCATAACAGTGAAGTTTGTTTCGGATTTTTCTAGAACAAAGGTTGGCACTATTCTATCTCCATCTATAGCTATCTGATAAGCCTCTCCACCTTCATGTAATTCATATATGCTAGAGACACTTAGGTCTTTAAAATTTTCTCGTTTGCGATTCTTATTAGGCCAGTATACTATTAGAGAATCAATTACGGTAGCTCCCCCCAGACCAAAATGAAGACGATAGGGATCCTGCATTTTCGCTCCATGCCCTGTAGAAACTTCCTGGGTATATTGTTTCCCACCAGCATACACCTCCACTCTTGATCCCGTACCATTGGTATTTGCTTTTGTCGGACATAAATCAATCTCAATATATTTGTTATCCGTTGTTCCCGAGTTTTTATACAAGCGGAACTTACCGGCGCGCGCAACACCAAGATCAAGTTTTCCATCGTTATTATAATCCAGCCAGACAAGGTCGGCTCCTGTATTAATCCCTTCCAAACCATAATCAAAGGTCTTTAATACAAACCGATTATCAGACTGTTGCTCATACAAATCCACATACCTACAGCCATAAAACACCGTTAAAGCAAAATCCGCAAGTCCATCGTTATTGACATCCCCCCAGGCACCGCCTGCATGAGTTTCTTCCATTTCTATCCCAATATCCGAAACCAGTCCGGAATCGTCCTGATATTTTCCAACCAAATCGGTAAAGGAATAATCAGGTTTTCCCTCATTCCGGTAAATCAACGTTCCCCTAAAATCATATCCCTGTGCTATAAAATAGGGATGGGCCAGTTGGGGAAGTAGTAAATCCATGTTCCCGTCATTATTAAAATCATACCAGTCAACACCTGAGCCATGACCAGAACCTCCATTCGGCTGTAAATCCAGTTTTTTTTCTTTTGCGATATCAGTAAAACTGCCATCCCCATTATTTTGTAACAACTCATCAGGATGCAAAAAATAATTTGCGACATAAAGGTCCATATCACCATCATTATCAAAATCGACCCATTGGGAACCCCTTGTATTCCTGTTCCGTTCAATAATATAATTTGCCGGGTCCCATCTGCGGGATGGCCAGTTCCAGACACCATCATATTCTGGATACATTTTTATTGTAGAATCCACAAATCCAAGGTTTTTATTGTTAATAAATAATTGATTAACCTTAGCTTCCGAATACGTCCCCCACAGCTGTCCGGTGTACAAATCGGGGTAGCCATCAAAATTAATATCTGCAATACTGAAAGATTGAACCGCAGTGAATGCAGGCAAATTGAGTTCTTTTTTGGTGAAAGTATTCTTACCACGCACAAACACATAACTTTTGGCCCCGCCAATAAAGAGAATATCCATATCCCCATCACGATCTATATCAATAATCGCATTGGCAACCGGTGTTCCGGTTATTCCCATGGTATCTGTTACATCGGTAAAAGTCCCGTTTTTATTATTTTTATACAACTTACCCCGAATCAACAAGTCGATAAACTTGTCGTTATTATAATCTGCTGCTGCTATAGTCGTATTGGAAAGGTTTGTGGCAATACCCGCTTTTGTAGTGACATCAACAAAAATATTTTGTGATTTTTCAGACTCATATTCAAGCACAACATCCACAGCAAACGCTCTATTTTCTTCGTGCAATGGCCGATTGTAATGTGTATTGTCTAACCCAATTTGATAAGAATAGTCCCCCCCGTTTGTCGAAGAGCAAGCCAACTGATGGTTTGTTACATCACTTACTGGCCGTATACGATTAGAAGAAAACTCATCAAATCCCACATAAAAGTAATTATTTCTGAATGATATATTTCGTGTCTCTATTTTTATTGTAAATCGTTGAACTCCATTTTGAGTTTTTGTCAGTATAACCGGTGCCATAACATCCTTATACAACTGAATATACGAGGTGCCTGCCTCATGACCATATAAGTGCATTTTCAGCTTATCTCCGGTATTGCCGTTAAGCTTTACCACAATAGCTTTTATCAGAGCTGGACGAGGAAGTTTAAAACGCGCCACTTGCTCTACAATATTTAGAGGAGTATAGGTAAGTGAACCCACCGTAGCGGGATCGTAATGCCGAAGAGTATCCTCCTTTGCCATCACCAAACTCATATAACAAAAATACACAATAACGAAAATTATGGTTTTCATTTTCCCTAATCCCTTTGTTTTTCTACAAATCAAAACTTTAAAAAATTTACGCAATTCCTTGATAATTAATATTAACACAAAATTCTATAAAAGTTACTCCAAATAAATTTTTCGTTGCTTCACCTTTTTCCCCCACTTCCATTTTAACAGGTACACTCCCCGGCCTTTAATTGTCGTGAGCGAATATACCCTGCTTCCCTGTCCCCGGGCTGTAAAACGTCTGATTCCGGAGAGGTCGTAGATGGATACTTCGTATGGGGCAGAAAAGGAAACAAACAATATCTTTGAGTGTGGGTTTATCTTTAACCCTTCCCAGATATTTGTCTGTTGCACCCCTACAATCCGGCACATCAAAGAATCATGCACATTGGCCAGGCTGTCGAACATGGTAGAGTTTGTATCCATGCAGCCCTTTATAATCTTGGAACCGCAGGAGTCCTGGACATGAACATTAGGCAATGGATTGTATTTGAGGTAGGTAGTATCCATACAACCCCTTGTCAGAGAGAGGTTATAACGCGCTTTAAAGGCACGAATATCATCGAGATAGATATCGCTCGTCTGAAAATCAGTCACCAGCAAAACCAGGGTTACTGTTTTTACCTTTTTACCATTAATCGGGTTCCCCGAAAACTTCACACGCATTCGCTGCCATTTTTTATAGACAGACGTATCCGGGTACACCACGTTACTCGCCAAAGCCAACTGATTTCCGGCAGAATCTTTTAGTGAAGCAGATAATATCAAACGTGCGTTCGCTCTTGGCGCTGTCGGAATAAAGAAATAGCCAGAGGCAAAATAGGTCCCGGTATCAACCGCAAAAGATTGCGAAACCGAACCACTCGTTCCTCCATGGCAAAGCACAGAAAATTTGCCGTCCTTGGCCTTTGTTGAATCGCGTTTCATGGAGCCGGTGGTCCCTATCCCAAATATCCATGGAGCCGTGCTGTCCTCAAATGAGGGGTTTATACTTACAACGCTGGTATCACCATTGGCAATACTTAAAATTTCCCGGGCTGTTTGCCAGATAAGAGTGGAATCTTTACCGGATGCGTGGTATTCCAGCGTTCTCCGCACCGTCGCGTCTTTTGCCCAGAGAGGATCGATAGTGTAACTGCAGACATTGCCATGCCATTCAGCGGGCGGGGGGTATTTATTATTGCGGGAATCCATAATGGGGTCTGTTATTTCGTACTGCGCATTGAGTTTTGTAAGTGTATTCAAGTTGTCTGAGGCCTTAGCCGCATCAGCTAGAATATTCATGATTTCAGCCCTGGTCCAATGCCTGGCTTTATCTATTCTCTGGCATAAAAGGCCATACCAGCCGGAAGCTTCATAAAATTCAAAAGTATTCAGTAACAAATCAGCTCTTGTCCGCTCCGGAGCAGTGGATGTTTTGGCAAGCGCGGATTCAAGAAACGAACGGCTTCTAGTAAGATCATCCTCAGTCACCAATTTCACATAGTTAGGGCTTTTAAAAGGTAAATACTGACCATTTCCCCACCACGAAGAGGCCGGGATAGTTTTTGTCCAAAAGTCTTCCCATATTTTATAATACTCTGCCAAATCCTCCGCCGCATCTTGGCCAACTGCGCATCGATACCAATCATTAAGTAAAGAATCGGTATTGCGGTTTGGGTTCCACCAGAGTTTTGTCATAACATACAATTTAGGCCCTTCTCCCCAACCAGGATATGCCTCAGCATACATTGCCTTTACCCCATGATTCAAGCCATAGCTGAGATAATCCTGCATCTGGTGAAAATATACCCGCGGTATAGTATACTGCCCGCCATAGACATAATCATACCAAGCCAGTGAATTTGCCGAAGCCTGCCAGTTTTCAGTTAACTGGTGTCCCTGGCTTTCATCAGCTGGTTTTATCCATTTCATTCTGTCATAAGTCATGAAGGGAATAAACCTTTCATGAAGTTTCACACCGGGAGGAGGAGAAGCTACATTGTTATAAGCAAGGCAACCGAACCATTTGTCCGGGTGTGTTTTCAGGACACCCGTTACTATAGCGTTTGCCCAACTGTAATAACTTGGCGAATAATCAGGAAGACCCAGATAGTTGGTATTGGTTCCGTTTTTAGCTTTGCAATTATCACATTCACAATAACCTAGACGATCGTTCACACCCAGTGAATAAGAACTGACCGCAGGATTAGCATCAAAATAGGCGTTTATATTGCTGACTGCTTCTTCAACGCTTCCTGGAGCAGTAAAACAAGGCTGCCAGTTAGATTTGTCTGCGTCTGACGAAGGAATATATCGTTCCCCGCTCAGTAAAGGGTAGAATTCCGGGTGGGTATTGCCGTATTTTGAAACCGGGAAAATGGCATTGAGATGGTGATGGAAATTAATACGGCTGTGTCGGCGATTACGCTTTGCCCAGAGTCCGCCCTCGCCATATATCCCGCTGAAGTTTCGTGAAAAAAAGGCTGGCTCTTCCCGTATTTCCTCGACACTTATAGTGACGGTATCTTTATGCGGTACATGCTCACCGTCCGAACCGGGCAGCAGCCAGCGGACTCCCAGGTAACGCTCAAGAAATTCATACACTCCATATTCTGTCCCAAAATCGGTAGGGCCGATAATAACAATGTTTTTTGCATCAGGGAAAGCGATAACAAAGCCATCGCCATCCAGAGTATCCACATGAAGATTTCTTCCGTTTACATAGCTGTTCGCTCCCACATGAATATGATTAAGTGTCCCGAGGGCAGAATCTTTAATTTCTACTGAAACACCTGTTGACTTTTGTAAATATTGGGCCAGCAGAGCGGCAGCGTCTTTTACCTGTTTACTTGCAGTGCCGGAAACCACAATATCCGACTTTGCCTGGGAACCCGTAATAACGGGCACTGCCGCATACAGGCTGGCTGAAAAAAGGATTGAAAATAACATTACCATTTTACTCATTTTTCGTTCTCCATATTAACCTTTGTTTTGAGTCTACCTTGCAGTTCAAGACTGGCTGCCGCGATTATAGTTTTATCACCGATGTTATCTATCAACTGTTTGATATCGTTATCATTTTCTGTTTAGACTACCATTGTACCTACTGGTAGGGGTTTTAGACCGCCTTGCCGTGAGCAACAGGATGTTGTGAAGGCAACCGAAAGCATCTGGAAAGGCTGTCATCGTGACTCCGGCGGCCGCACCTTATCGCCATCCTGACTAGGGTGACATTCGGAATATCCTGTTTTTGGGTCATCACTTCGTTCTTCCTTTAAGCGCGGTGGGGCTCGTGTCCCTGAGTGACTCAGTTGATTTAAGGAAATAAATACACATTTAATATATCACAAATTCTGGATAATGCAACCAATAGTACACATAAAGGTACAGAAACGAAACTATTGGTAGTTTGTCCCAAAGGACTGTTTACCCAACTGGTATTCGACCTTTTTTCAGCGTAAACTTTACTCATAGTTAATTCTTAAAAACACAGAACAAGAAACACCGATTAACGATTTATGAAGTCTAATATTAGGCGGCGAAGCCACGTTTAGAAGAGAAAAAGCACTATTTTTAAATATAAAATCTTCAATCGGTGTTTTTTGTTCTGTGTTCAAAGTCACCAATTTCATATAAAAAAGAGACGTCTTATTTTTAGGATCTGAGCGTATCTTTGACTAACATCTCAAACAAAATACATGAAAACAAAAAAGGAGAAGTTGACTATCGCTCAGGCTAAGCATGTTATCTCTACCACTAATGAAATTAT
>JADFYW010000010.1 GCA_015232855.1 Fibrobacteria bacterium | reverse complement strand
AGAGATAATACCGGCATGGGGAAAACATATACATACTCCGAATGGGTAGAGGAGGCCAAAGAATACGGATTATGGGTATGTATCGGGCAGACAGGTACAGGAAAGAACCAAAAATACATCAACAACGTCTTGAGAAGTAATGCTGCGATCTTACCCCATTTCATGATGATTTACGAGCCTTTAAGCCAGACAACCTGTCAGGGTAATGCCGAGAATTACACAGAAACTGATTACAAGTCAAACAGAGAATGGGTGCAAATGGTTAATCCCGGCTGTAAGTTGTTGCTTACTGATGGAAATTGCAATAGCTATATACAAGGATGGACCACCCTGGATGGTATTGTTCAGGAAACCTTTTCTGATGCACAGCTTGCTACAAATTTACCGCTCGCTACCGCATACAAACAAACTTATGGTAAATTTACTGGATCATGGATTTGGTTTCGGTCGGTGGATCTCGCCACCAGTACTACTCCCATTGCCGATACGTATTTCAATAACGCGTTTAATTCGGTTTATTCTTCCATAGGCAACACCTTTTTATGGCAGTGGAAGGATAAAGGAACCAGTGCCTGGGAATCCCGTGTTACTAAGATTAAAAAGACTATTGGCAATAAAGCGGTCACCCTTCCTGTCTGGCAAAATTTTACTCCGGGAACTGCAGTAAACCGCTCTGCTCCTGATTGCCAGGTACAGGTTAAATGTGAAGGCATGGGACTTAATCCTGCCAGTGTGCAATGTTACTATGCTATACACGAGCCGGTTAATGGGAACACAAAATGGATACGGCATTTAGACGTAAGTGCTACTGGCACCAGTGGTACAAAAAACTGGGTAACGATTACTGCAAAACGTGTGCCTTTTAATCAGGCAAGCGAAACCCTGAATAAAGTCATGTTTAAAATTACCGATACTTACACCGGCAATTATTTCAAAAAAACACATACGGTAAAAAGAGAATATGTGGTAAAAATAGCAGCTTTGGATTGGCAACACCTTAGTAATAAGGGAATTGTTAACCGTTTACCTGCTAATTTATCCATAAAAGTTAATAATGCAGCAGGAATAGATACCGCCTCTGCTAAGGGTATGTATAGTAAAGATGGGGGAAACACCTGGAATAGTCACCCGGTAACCTGTTCGGGCCCCGATAGTAGTGGTCAATATACCGTCCATGCTCTGGAAATACCCTTTACTGAAGACAAAGCCAAAATAAACAAAATCCGTTTTAGCATAAATACTACGGGTGGCGACAGCTTAATGAGTGCTGATTATCCCGTTAAAGTTATTTTGCCCCCTGTTTTATCAAATATGCAGCTGACCCGTATTGGTGATACAGAGCTTGATTTAACTCTAAAAGTGCAGGATGCCACTGGTTTAAGAATAGGACGCCAGGAAATAGCACCAAAAGAAGAAACCGTAGCGCTCTATCATATGAATGGTAATGTAAATGATGCTTCCGGAAATGGTTTTAATGGTACACTTTTTGGCTCTCCTAAGCCTGCCCATTCCACAGATAATGCGTGGAAAGGTGTCAATACTGGTTACTTGACTATTACCGGTAGAACAGCCTGTTACGCATATATGGGGCATGGTCCCATGGGACCTGCCAAACCAATTACCTTCTCTATGTGGATAGTAAAACAAGGAGTGAATGATCAAATATTAGGCATTGGAGATTACAATAGTAAAGGCTCACTTGGCTATATGTGGACTTTTTCAAACCAGTTACAAATAAATGCTAAAGGAGAAAATAATACAGAATATTCAATGTACACGCCTGTGGGTGCATTGCCTGGCGGCTGGCTTTACAATACGTTTGTCTTTGATGGACAATGGGCAAAATTTTATTCTAATGGAGAACTTATCGTTGAAAAAGACTGGACCGGATTTAGTGTGGACGCTTTTCGTCCTTTAAAACTGGGAGGAAGGGGGAATACCGCTTTCGCGGCTGGCACAATGATAGATGAAGTACACCTGGTAAGCAAAGCCCTTTCTGAAGCTGAAATCGCCAGTGAATATCACTCAGGAGTATGCCGATATTCTTCCGATAGCGGTATTACCTGGAGTAAGTGGATACCCGGTGAGTTTGACCTTGCTGATGGAACCACAGAAGAAGCGACTATGACCGTCAAAGGTCTCCCTTTCAGTGCAAGTGCTGATTCCAGCTATCGGGTTCAGTTTGCTATCAGAGATGTGAATAATAATGTAGCTGATAGAGAATTTGTGATATCAACTGATGAAGCAACTGTTCCTCTAACAAAAGTAATAGCAGACATTCATATACCCGATTTCTATCCAAATCCTTTCCAAATAAAGACCCAGGTTAATTTTGAACTCAAACTCGCGCAACGGATACATCTTGCAGTTTATGATATTAGTGGAATAAAAGTCCGGTCATTAGCTGCGAGATCCCTATCTGCGGGTACTCATACCATTTCCTGGGATGGAAGAGGTGACAACAATAAAGAACTAAATGCCGGACAGTATTTTGCCAGGATTAAGATTGGTAATCAGATTGCGGTCAAGAGGCTTATGATGCTGAAATAGTAATCAGCAAACAGTTATCAGTTGTCAGTCGCCAGTAATCAGTTAAAAGGTGTGCTCCGCACTTATAATAATTTTAAGCGAAGCCATTATTCAAAACTGAAAACTGAAAACTGAAAACTGAAAACTGATAACTGAATGCTGACAACTAAAAGCGCAGGTTGACTAAAATTTGAAACAGAGTAAACTATTAACCAAAGACATGTGTACGCTGAAACAGTTATAAGTTGGCAGTTGTCAGTAGTCAGTTAATAAGTGTGCTTCGCACTTTTAATAATTTTAAGTGAAGCCATTATTCAAAACTGAAAACTGAAAACTGAAAACTGAAAACTGATAACTGAATGCTGACAACTAAAAGTGTCCATATTTAGATTTTATTTATTTACTTTAAATAGCAATGGACTTCAGGACTGCCATAAATGACAGAGAGGGCTTCACCCTAACTTTGGAACTTGTTCCAGGTAACCTGGTGAAAAGCAAATCGCTCGAACATACCGTGGGTATGGTTAAGGATTGTGCAGCTGATGGCCGGATCAACGCTGTGAGTATTACGGACAACCCGGGCGGAAACCCCGCTCTGCTGCCCGAGGCTCTTGGGCATACTATTACCGAAATGGATATGGACGTTATAGTACATATGGCCTGCCGGGACGCTAACCGCACTGGCTTAGAGAGCCGGGCCATGCAACTTATGTATCTGGGAATTCACAATATATTGGCTTTAAGTGGAGATTATACCGATCAGGGGTTCAGCGGTCTGGCGGCACCTGTGTTTGATCTTGACAGCGTTTCCCTGCTCTGTATGTTGAGGAAGCTCAATAAAAAAGCCAGAAGCAATGACTACCCGGCCAATTTATTTACCGGCTGCGCAGTATCTCCTTTCAAATACAGTGAGGAGGAGAGTTTTCTTCAATATCGAAAACTGGACCACAAGATTCACGCCGGTGCCTCATTTATAATAACCCAACTGGGTTTTGATGTCCACAAATTTAAAGAATGTATTGAATACTGCAGGGGACGCGATAATTGCCCTCCCATTCTTGGGTCTCTTTATTTCGCCACACCCGGTGCGGCAAGAGTACTGTCCGGGAACACTGTCCCGGGAGCCCGTATTGAACCACATATATATGAAAAGGTTTTTTCCCGGGTAAAAACGGTAGAGGATTCAAAAGAACTAGCCGCGAAGCTTGGAGCAGTGATTAAAGGTCTGGGATACGGGGGTATCCACATAGGAGGTATTCACAAAAAATACTCCACTGTGGCCGCTATCCTGGATAAGATGGAAGTATACAGCAAAGATTGGGAAGATATATACAAGGAACTTGGGGCCGATGGTGGTAATAAATATTACCTTAATCAGGGTAATCACCCCATACCGACCTACTCCAGGAGCGCGCCGGTTGCGGCAGCCTTCACCATTTACGATTTTCTTCACTCCCTTATCTTTTCCTTTAATTCTTTTTTGGCCCCTTTATTAAAACGGATGGCCAAAATACTTGATTCGTCTTGGCTTGGAAGGAAATTCATGTTCACGGTTGAAGAACCGGCAAAAAACTATTATTTGATTGTAATGCCTGCGGAGACTGTATGCTGGGCCAGGTTGGTTATTTTTGCCCGGAATCTCAGTGCCCCAAGCACCTGCGTAACGGCCCATGTGGCGGAAGTACTAACCGGTATTGCGAAGTGCATAAAGACCGTTATTGTGTATGGGTAAAAGCTGCCAGGCGTTACCCTGCCAAAAGGCGTAACAAGGAACTTATGGCTACCTGTGTCGCCCCCCGCTCATGGAAGCTGATGAGCACTTCTTCCTGGCTCAATTATCACCTGCGCCGAGACCATTTTTCCAGGAAATGCTCTTTTGATGATACCTCCGTTGGCCGCTGTAATGACAAATAAACGTACAAAATAAATATTTCAGAAAACTGCTTGCTACCACCAATTTGTAGGTGTTTTTACACTCTAAATAGTGAGTATAGGGGAAATAGTGGCTGTTTTGGTCAAAATTATGCAAAATTTGCCTGCTTTGTAATTCACATATCGAAAATTTTGTATATTCAGGCAACGGAGATACGACATGAAAAAACTACCTATTGGGATTGCGACATTTTCGAAGATAAGGGACACGGATGAAAATTATGCTTATGTTGATAAAACTGATATAGCCAATCATTTAATTGAGAATGGTTCATACTATTTTCTTTCCCGGCCCAGACGCTTTGGCAAAAGCCTTTTTTTAGATACCCTGGCAGAAATTTTTCAAGGGAATAAGGAACTGTTTGAAGGTTTGGCTGTTTATGATAAGTGGGATTGGAAACAAAAATACCCGGTAATACGGATAAGTTTCGGTAGCGGAGATTTTAAAAATGAAGAGGGAATAAAAAGCAAAATTCGTTCCATTATCATTAATAATGCGGAAGAACTCTCTCTGGATTTGGATATAGAGTCTCCAACTGTAAGGGATGATATTTTTGGCACATTGCTAAAGCATACTTATAAAAAGTATAAGCAAAAAGTAGTTGTCCTCATAGACGAATACGATAAACCCGTCCTTGATAATATTTCCAATAAAGAGCAAGCACTTATAGCCAGAGATATGCTCAAAAATTTCTATTCCGCTATCAAAGACAGTGACCGATATATTCGCTTTGTCTTTATCACTGGCGTCAGTAAATTCTCCAAAATGAACCTCTTTAGCGGACTCAATAATCTTGAGGATATTACACTTAAAAAAGATTATGCAACGATAACAGGTTATACTCATAAAAATTTAAAAGACGTCTTTGGGGAACGCCTAAAAGGAGTGGACCTTGAAAAAGTAAAAAAGTGGTATAACGGGTACAACTATTTTGGAGATCCCATATATAATCCTTTTGATATTCTTTTGTTTTTATCCAACGATTGTGAATTCCAAAATTACTGGTGGGGTACCGGTAACCCGAGCTTTTTAATAGAAAAATTAAAAGAGCAAAATTATTATCTGCCGGACCTGGAAAATATCAAAGTGGGCCAGGAAACGCTTGATTGTTTTGATGTAGATAAAATAGACATTGTAGCACTTCTCTGGCAGACGGGGTATTTAACCTTTGATAAAAAATTGGATTTTGCAGGTAAAATCAGATACAAAATGAAGGTCCCTAATCTTGAAATTTTAAATTCATTGAACACCCTGTTCTTTGATTACCTAATAGATTTAAATGGCGATAAAGGTCATAAAGAGACCGCGATACTGGAAAGCTTGCTTGAAAATGACTTTGAGAAATTCAAAGTTACCTTAACATCCCTTTTCGCTTCCATCCCCTATAACAATTACACGAATAACCTTATTGCCAACTATGAAGGATATTATTCTTCTGTGGTCTTTACCTTCCTCGCCAGCCTTGGTTTTGATGTGGTTGCGGAAGACACCACTAATCGCGGACGTATTGATTTAACCATCAAGGCCCCAAACAGTACCTGGATAATTGAGTTTAAGGTGGATTCACCTGATAGTGCGATTAAGCAGATTAAAGAAAAAAGGTACTTTGAAAAATATCAGGATGAGGGTATGGATATATACCTGGTCGGTATTAGCTTTGACAGCGAAAGTAAGAATATTTCTGACTTTGTTTGGGAACAGTATAATGACAAAAGTCAGGAGCTTTAGATTTTCCAAAATTTTATTAAATTACTATTCAGTAACAGTTTAGGTTTTTTTTGAACTGGATTTGGGTGCTTAAACCATAATTGGAATAGAGGATGGCAAGACTTATTCAACTGGTATATGCTAGTGTTGCAACAGGTGATTTTTCTCCGGAAAAAGTGCATGAGCTTTTAAATATTGCCAGGCGCCGTAATGCCAGGAGGGATGTCACCGGCATGCTGCTCTATGCAAAGGGCAGTTTCTTTCAAGTGTTGGAGGGTAAACCAGAGGCTGTTGAACGGGTGATGGACATTATACAGCGAGATACCCGTCATAATAATATTACCGTTATTACCAGGGAACCCATAGCTGAGCGTTGTTTTGGTGACTGGACCATGGGTCACGCGGATCTCAGTGAAAATGAAATTAAGGAAATTGTTGGAGCATCAGATTTTTTTAACAGGGATGAATCGTCCTTAACTTTTGGTGAAGAAAGAGTAAAAAAGCTCTTAAAAGCATTCAGATCCGGCAGTTGGAGAACAAAGATTAAAGGGAATACTCCCACTACAATTGGTTTTTGTACCTATAGAAATAATGATTTCTTTGAAAAAGCTATTGCTGATAAATCAGTAACTATTCCCGATTTTTCCTATGCATTTCAGCCGATTGTAAGTATAAATGACCAAAGTATCTATTCTTATGAAGCACTGTTACGAACTACGGAGAATGGAATCGCCCATGAAGTACTTGACAGATTACTACCATCACAACTTCAGTCTTTTTATGAGCAAAGCCACTTGTTTGCCATGTACCTGGCTGCAAGCAATGGACTGTGTTGTCATTTAAACATAAACATTATGCCGACTGTATTTTCTTCTTCACCAGAAGCTATCGAAAAAATTCTTCATTACGCTCAGGAACTGAATATAAACCCCCGTCAGATTATTCTTGAGATACTGGAAAGTGAGCTAATAGAGTCTCTGGATACTTTTTCGGGAATATTAAGAGAATACCGGAGTTCAGGTCTCCGGTTTGCCATTGATGATTTTGGATCCGGATATGCGGGAATGAATCTGCTGGCAGAATTCCAACCCGAACTATTAAAACTAGATCTTCAACTGATTCGGGATGTCGACAAAAAAGGACCGAGACAAGCGATTATCAGAGGAATTATCCGTACCTGTGCTGATTTGGGAATAGACATCATCGCAGAAGGCGTAGAAACAGAAGCAGAGTATCGATGGCTTCGGGATGAAGGAATAGAACTTTTTCAGGGGTATTTATTCGCACGTCCCTCCTTTGAAAAACTTGAAAACGCTTTTACTGCGCCTGTATAAATATTAAAAAATTAGGGTAAACGATTCCCCGATGAGGGGACTTTCCTCTTTATGCTAGTTTGCCCCCGCTCATGTTGTAGATAAAATTCTTGAAAAATATGCAGTACTGTGGGATAATGAAGTAAATACCTGATTCTATAAAACAAAGTGTTGCATAAGTATGAAACGGTATTTTCCCTGTAAAGATATATTTACAAGCGGTTTCCTCTGTCTCACCATATCTTATACCTAAAACGAATCTGTTTAATGAAACAGTTTGAGCAAATAGAAGTATTGCTGTAATAGCCATCACGAATTATACAAAGGGGCCAACATGAAGTTATTGATAAACACATTCCTGATTATTTGGTTAGTTACACCAGCATTTGTTTTAGCTGCCCCACTGGACATAAAATCCCAAAAACAGCTGTTTATTGATGGTTATATGGTTGAGTCATCCGCTAACCTCACCCAAACTCAACATACCCCCACAAAGGTCGGTCCGTTGATTTCCCCAATAAATGACTGGGAAGGAGTGGGAAGCAAGTGTCCGACAGTATGGGTGTGGTCAGTTTTGCCTGAGGATGGGAAATTCCGTATGTGGTACACTACTTTAATTTGTACAGATGCCGGTAACAGCGGTGGCGCAGGCTATATAGAATCAACCGATGGTATCACCTGGACGGGTCGCAAAAAAGCATCAGGTATGACTTCCGTTATCAGAAACAACAACAATCCCCCCGACAAACGGTATATGGGTTGGGGGGGCTGTGGCGGTACCAAATCAAAATGCGCCTACTCTTCTCCGGACGGTTTAAGTTGGTCTCTGCATGGTACTATTGGCACAATACTGGGGGATGTGGGAACCATGGCTTACGATTCTGTCAAACAGGAATATATGATTACTGCTAAAGGTACCAGAAAGGATGGAGATGTTTTTAATCCACGAAAATCATACTCATATTCCAGTACAAATCTTTCGACATTTTCCAGTACCATTCGCAATGATTATCTCTTTGATGCGACTGATGCAGCAGGCTATGTAAAGGCCGCCAGCTACGGTATAGGCATGTGGCCCTATGAAGGTGTATATATCGGATTTAACTGGCTTTTTCTCATTACCGCTCAGCTTGATGGAGGCGGTGAAGACGGCTATATCGAAGTTGATCTTTTATTTAAAAGGCAAATTATGGCCCAGTGGTCACATCCTTCCCATGATCCGATACTTCCCCGGGGGGCGAACGGTAGCTGGGATGATGGAATGGTCATGACAGCCTCCTCTCCCATGATAGTTGGGAAAGAAATCTGGCTTTACTATACTGGTTGGGACGGAACTCACGCCCAGCCACAAACGAGAACATCGCAGATCGGCCTGGCGAAATGGCGACTGGATGGATTCTATTCTGTCGATGCAGGAGCTACAGAAGGAAGTTTTGTGAGTCCGGCTCTAACCTTTACGGGTAAAAATCTCTTGTTAAACGCGGATGCTTCAAACAGTGGAAGTATTCAGGTTGAACTTCAGGATGCAAATGGTGCGGTAATAAGCGGATACGCAAAGGCTGATTGCAACCCTATTACAAAAGACAATGTGGAGCATATGGTAAGCTGGACCGGTGGGAAAGATATCTCTGCCTTGGCCGGTACTCCTATTAAGTTGAAAGTATATATGAAAAACGCAGAACTGTATGCGGTTAAATTCGGCAAACCTGAGTTTGCTCCCTTTATTACTTTATCAAACCAGGTATTGCCAAATGCCGGGCAAGGTGGAAATGAAGTTGGTACCCTGGCGCTTGAAAACGCACGGGGCGACAGTATTACCTTTTCGCTGCCAGCGGGAAAGGTTGATAATGCTGATTTTACTATAAGTGATGATAAACTGATATCTGCTAATGCCGTGGATTTCAATACAAAAAACAGTTATACCGTTCTCGTAAAGGCAGAAGATAATGAAGGTAACGTGACGGAAGTAGAATTTATTCTGGAAGTAGAGGAAAATGGCATTTATACATCCTGGGCCTACTCGAAAAATGTTGTGCTTAATACCACTGTTTCAGGGGCAAATGTTTCAGGAACGGTTAAAATATTCCCTGTATTGCTAAAGCTTCGGGAATCCAATTTTGATTTTGCACAGGCAGGTGATAATGGTGAAGACCTACGGTTTTTAGGGACAAATGATAAAGTTTTTCCTCATGAAATTGCCTGGTGGGACGCAACTGCAAAACACGCTGATGTCTGGGTGCTGGTTGATTCGGTGCTGGGGAATAATGATACCCAGTATTTTACCATGTATTGGGGTAAAACAGGTGTAAAGAGTAAAAGCGATGGCAACACCGTTTTTGATACCGCAAATGGCTTTGTGAACGTCTGGCACCTTGATGAAGAGGGTAACAGTGGTGCTAACGGTTATAACGATGCTACGTATACTGCTGAAAATGGAACCGGTGGTGCAGGGATGACTGCCGCTTCTGACACCGCTTCGGCTGCAGGCCGTGGGCAGTGGTTTGATGGTAGTATGGATGCCAGTACTGAATACATTAATATGGGATCTACCAATTCTCTTGACGGTGTTACCGGCCTATCAGTAAGCTTCTGGTGTAATCCGGGGCTACTTCCGTTTACCGACTATCCCGCTATATTTGCACGAGGTACTTCAGCAAACAGAACTCCCTGGATATATGGTATGAATGGTGCAAATAACTTAGCTATGAATATCTCTAAAAGTGCCGGAGTGTATGAAGGAATACAGACTCCTGATCTGCAACAGGGTGTCTGGCAATATGTAACACTTACCTGGGACGGTTCAAAACTTAACTCATATATTAATCTGGACTATGGTGATTCTTCTACAACAACCATAACCACAGTGGGACCAAATGATCAATATGCTCTGGTTGGTGTTTTCCCCAGTGGAAGACGCTGGTATGGGGGTATAGATGAACTTAAAACTTCCCGTGTGGCTCGCTCGGAAGATTGGCATAAGCTTAGTTATATGAATCAAAAATCTGACCAGGTCTTACTTGAGTATGGGCAGGTAGTCGCTGTTGAACAAAATATTATGACTGAAGGCGTTATCACCGGTGCTGCTTATAATGTTATGACAGTCTATAACATCAATGGTCAACTGGTAAAACAGTTTCCGGTTTCCGGCTATAAACCAGAGATGTCTTCTACTGATATGGTACGGGGTGAATTTAAACCCGGGCTCTATGTTTCTGTATTTGGTAATACTGAATATCGGAGTATTAAACCGGTATCTAAGAGGTTTGCTATTATTAAATAGTTTATCTCTTTTAGTCAATAAATCACAACTTAATACGTCAGTTCGAGTAAATCTTCTTAGACCCTTTTACGGGACGAAGAAGATTGTATCGAGAACTCAACAGCATAGTATGATAAGTCGTCATAAAAGCTAAAAATAGTCATCCCGAAATGACTTGGCTCCAGATGTTGCATAACTATGAAACGCTTATTGACACTCCTTTTTCATTTGCCAAGCAAATTTTTTACAAACCTCTATCTTAGGTATAACAATAAGTCAATGGTTAAACAAAAGGATAATACATGGCGAAATCAATAAAATTATTAGGGTGTTTTTGGTACTAAGTGAAATAACCAATGTTATATGCTACTCCGGTATCAAGTATAAGTCTATTTTATATAACGAAGCCTTTACTTAAAGAAAAATGTTTTCGTTTAGTACCGTTTCTAATTTATCCATATCTATGGGTTTTGTAAGATATGCTGTAATACCTGCTTTGAGTGCCGCCTGTTGTTGTTCTATGAATGCATCAGCGGAGAGGGCGATAATAGGGGTGTGCTGAAATTCGGGGTTTTTTCTGAGAATCTTTGTTGCCGGTATTCCATTTAATTTAGGCATATTCATGTCCATAAAGATAATATCCGGCTTTATTTTGTTTGCCTGGGCAATACAATCTTCACCATCTCCCGCAATATGGATTTCGTGATCCATTTGCAGGAACATGGATTTAATCAACATCTGATTTAACCGTTCATCCTCAGCTACGAGAATCACAGGCTTGCGATTCTTTGTCTTGGGTTTCTGTGATGATGAACCTGGTGTCTCAGGATTTACCTCAACTGATTTGAGAGGCATATATACTGAAAACGTACTACCCTTTCCTGGTGCACTGTCCAGATCGAGCTCTCCTTGTAACAGTTTAACCATGTGCCTGGTTATTGCAAGCCCCAGACCGGTTCCTCCGTAACGATCGGTAATTTCATTACCTGCCTGTTTAAATGCCTTAAAAATATGTTTCTGGTTTTCGGGGGCAATGCCAATACCTTCATCTTTCACTTTAAATAACACCCCATTTTTATGAGTGTGAGCATCTAAAGTAATGGACTTTCCATCGTCGGTAAATTTTATGGCATTTGATACAAGGTTCATGAGAATTTGATTCAGTTTAGGCCGGTCTATTTTTACAAATTCAGGTAAAGTTGCATCATAGTGGATAGTAAGCTTTAGATTCTTTTCCGAAGCTTTTGAACTGTTCAAATGTTTAATGTTATCGACAAGATTTTTAAGGTTTACCGTCACTTCTGCGACTTCCATTTCTCCTGCCTCGATTTTGGATAAGTCCAGGATATTGTTGATTAAGTCATTTAAAATCTGACTGCCCGTGCATATATGTTCAAGGTATTCGATAAATTTCGGCGGAACCAGGTCTTCAGATACTTCACGTTTGAGTACCTGGCAAAAACCAATAATGGCATTAAGGGGAGTTCGGATTTCATGACTCATATTGGCCAGAAATGAAGTTTTATATTTATTTGCTTCTTCAGATTCTCGTTGGGCTGTTTCCAGTTTGCCTGAGATTTCTTTTTGAAGTGTTAGGGCCTGTTCAAGCTCTATTTTCTGTCCTTCAATGAGATTTTTTTGCTTATGGAGATCAAGAAAAATCTGTACTTTACTCTTCAAAATATTGTTATTGATGGGGCGCATTATATAGTCTACCGCACCTACTTCATACCCTTTAAAGACCTGATTTTCTTCCAGGGCGGAACCTGTTAAGAATATAATAGGGGATAGTTTTGATTTACCAAAAAGTCTTATAAGGCTAGCTGTTTCGAAACCATCCGGGGGTGGCATATGTACATCAAGAATGATAAGGGAAAATTCATTAGTCTTGGTATAGGCAATCGCTTCGTTACCTGAACCGGCTTTATAGATATTGACATTAAATTCCGCAAGAAGTTCTTCCAGAGCTTCAATATGTGCTGGTTCATTATCAACCAGAAGAATTTTTGGTGAGTTACTCAGAAATAACCTCTCAATATTAACTGTTTGATGTTTTACATAATGTGGCAAAAGCAGGAATATTTATAATAAGCCAATCGTAAAATGGCTTGATTTCTGTAAAGCTCTCTTTTGTGAGTTCTGCTTCCAGTACTTTAAGCCATGCATTGAGTTGTGCGGCCCAGTAGGTATCATGAAAGCCATGATTACGGTAGGCACTAAAAACCCAGGTAACCGTCTCTACAAGAACCTCTGGTTCATATTTGGTAAATAACGATTCCAAAAAGAGAGCATGATTGTTATGATTATCAAGCATCATACCCACGTTTCCCTCGCCAATCAATTGGAGAAGATCTTCTCTGTCAGACAGTATTTTGTTAACACCTGCAACAAGTACTGAATGTTTTGAAAGGTATTCTGATGCAGCTTTTTGTCCGGGGACAGAAAGTGCTTTCGCGGATTTAATCAGGTTTTCTTTTTTCATAGGTACTCCAAGGTTTGTTCAATAAAAATTAATCTTTACTATTCTTAACCGCAAGCAGGGCTTTTTTTGTTTCGAGAAAAAGCGATTCGAGTTTTACAATGGATTCCTGGATAAATTGCTGGTTCTTTTGAACATCCAGTTTTAAAATATTATCGCAATGAAATCCAAGTTGCACGGCCCCCAGTTTTACGCTTGTACTATTTAAAAGCTGTGTTGTACTATGCATTTTTTCATAATCACCCTTTTCAGAAGCGTCTTTAATGTCGTTTATCAGGAGAGGACTCTCCTGCATATACATATCTATAAGGTTGTGTAAAAAATCGATTCCGATGGATTGGTACTTTTTTATTTCTTCTAAATCAAGAATGCCTGATGAAAGTGGGGGGCTGCTCTTTTCCATATTTTCTTCAGGTATGTTTTGAACTGTTTGGTGTTTATCAGGAGTTACCATATCATGAATCTGATTTTTCTGTAAATTATCAGGTTCTGCCAGTGGAAGCGAAAAACAGAATTTTGAACCCTTTCCTTCTTCGCTTTCTACCCAGATGGTGCCCTGGTGACCCTTTACAATATTTTTACAAATGAGAAGTCCCAGGCCTGTACTCTTTTCTTTTGCCGTACTTTTTACACTCGTAGTCTGGAAAGGTTTAAATAGTTTTGCTAACTCACTTTCCGGAATTCCTTGTCCCTCATCTTGTACTGAAATTACCATCTTGTTTTCTTGTCGGGTAATCGCGACCTCCACCGTGGTATCAGGAAAAGAATATTTTAAGGCATTGGAAATGAGATTGTTTAAGACTTGCTCAATTTTTGAATTATCTGCCATTACTTCCTGGATATGCTGTTTGCTTTTGAAAACCAGTTTAATTTGTTTCTCTTCAGCAAATACCTGATTCAAAGAAACATTCTGTTCAATAAGAGCATGCATGTTACAAGGTTCAAGCTGGAGTTCGAGTTTGCCCGATTCAATTTTAGAAACATCCAGAAAGTCATTTACCAGTTTTAACATATAGTAGCTGGAATCTTTAATCCGCTTTAGAAATTTAACTTGTTTTTCGTTGAGTACCTCTTTGGCCTGATCAGCAACAAACATACTGTAGTTAAGGATAATGCCAAGAGGATTACGTAAATCGTGGGCGGCAATACCAAGAAACTGGTTTTTTAGTTTATTCAGCTGTTCCAGTTCTGCATTTTTTTTCTGCAGATCCCGTGCAAGATTATTAATTTCTGCATTGGCGTCAACCAGGTTATTCCGTACAGCTTCTATTTCCAGCTGGTCCAGTTGCCCAAAAGCCAAAACATAGCCATCCTCTTCATAAAAAGTAAAATAAAAGGATTGAGGAAGTCCTCTATGCGATGTTACATTCAGAAGCCTCGCTGATTGTCCACCCTGTACCAGTTCGCTGAATGATGGCAGATTACCAAAGTCAACCAGAAGGTCATGGAATTTTTGGTTTGGAGTAAGATTGTCTTTACCGATAAAGTCCAATAAAAACTTATTGGCATCAAGGACAGTACCATCTTTATCCAACTGAAGCATAATAATGGCTGCTTCATGATACAGATACCCATATACCGATTTGTCTGTATCCGGCTTTTTCATGAGGTCCTTGTATGGATGTAGGATTCAAGCGTTTTTAAATCACCTATAATTTGCAGCCTGTTATGCTTTTTAACAATATCGTGACCTCCCCACAGGAATCCCTGGCCTCCAAGAACTATCTCTAAATCATGGTAATGTGATCTCACTTCCTCTACCATACTGGTCAGGTGGGGAAGGCTAAAAAAAAGACTCATAGATAAACCAAGGATATCAGGCTTTTTTTCATCAATCATCCTGATTAATTCGCTGGATGGCGTATTGGCACCGAGGAAATAACTGTTCCATGCATTCAATTCGAAAATATCTGCTACCATTTTCGCCCCCAGCTGATGATATTCATTGGGAACGCAACTGATTACGGCCTTTTTGTCTGTATGCTCGGCTGCGAAAATTTGTGGGTAAACAAGGTGAAGTAATCCTTCGGTAATGGCAGTTGCCATGTGCTCTACCGCTACAGAAATGCGGTTTTCTTCCCAGAGTTTCCCCACTTCATACATGGATGCCTGAAACAGGTGAACATATAAATCATGAATTTCAATTTCCTGTGATAACAGGTCCTGGGTAATTTTGGTACACTCTTTTTTTGAACCTTGTAAGAGCATTTCAAGATATTTGCTATAAATATCCTCCGTAATCATAATCAAAATTTCCTTCCCTTGTTATTCATAGTATTTAATGGTTTTTCTACCAATATTCATCTCAGGGTATTATAATATGATAGACAATAATGAATCAAGTGGTTTTGACTCCTTTATGTTCATTTTTTTGTATTGGTTTCAATAATAAGGCAGGAGAACAAAAGCGATAAAAGCGCTACTCATATAAGCCTCCTTTTATGCAATGGTAAGCTTAAAATTGTGGAAAAACTGGTCTACATTGACTCAAAACTAACATTTAAACTCTTGACGGACTAAAAGACAGAAGGGACAAAAGAGCTGCAAGAAGAACTGCCAAAGAAGCCATCGAAGCCATCGAAAATGAATTCAAAATTCTGATAGAGGCGGACTTAGCGGCTATTCGCGATGCTGAAAAGCGCATTGAGGAGGCACAAGAATAAGACAAAACATAATTAAGCTTTCCCACCCCCACACTCCCAGTCAAAAAGAGGCTGTCTCAAAATATCATCGAGACAGCCTCTTTTTTTATGGTTTGAAGGATAGTACAGCTCTTGCTATGGCAAAACGAATTATGTTATTGGAAATTGTAAGATAATGGTTGCGCCAATATTTTTTGCCCCGGTTTTTAGGCTGATTGTTCCACCCATTTCATTCATATAATTTGCGCAGGAATGCAGACCAAAACCGTGCCCATCTTTTTTTGTGGTAAAACCCTGATTGAAAATGTTTTTCAGGTCCTTTTCTTTAATTCCACTTCCGTTATCAGTAAAGCTGGCGAAAACAGAATTGTTTTTTGCATAACACTGAATAAGCAAAGTTCGGTGTTCGGGGCTGTTCGGTACCATGGCGTCCTGGGCGTTTCTCAACAGATTAATTACAATATGAATTACCTGATTTTTGTCCATGATTATTTCTGGAGTGTTTGCATATTCTTTTGTAATAGTAATATTACAACTTTCTAATTGATTGCTCTGGATATATAATGCATTGTCAATAACTTCATGTAGAGAGCCTCGCTCTTGTACAGGAGAAAATGTTGCAATGGATTGTTGAGCGGTCACCACTGTTTTTATTGCTTCTATACTTTCATGCAGCCGTTCAGAATGATTATGCAAAGCCTGGTTTTCTTCGGAAAGTATATCTTCCAGAACTAAAAAATATTTTAGCAGTTCTTTCCCTTTTGGATTGTTAAGAATAAAAGAATCAATATTATCCATATTTTCACGAAGCATTTTAGTCGCTTTCTTAAAAGAAGAAGTTTTACTATTCTCGGTTATCTCTTGGATAAGATGGCTTGATGTAGCGACACTATTAAGGATATTACCGATATTATGCAATACTGAAGTGGCTATATCGGCCTGGCCTGCTTTGTGAGCTGTTTCTAACATTTTTTTATGATGTTGCTGAGAAAGCTGAAATGCTTCTTCTCTGGTGACTTCGTAATAAAGACAAAAAACAGAGATGATGATAAATGAAACCACAAACCAGACCTTAAAACTCACCGTATAGGTGGTATATAATAGAACGTCGCCGGGAAAAAATAATATAAGTAAACCAAGCAGGAGATAGCCTAAAGAGTAGGTGATACCATATTTTTTTCCTAAAAGAAAAAAGGCGACAATAGGAAAGCTGTAAGACCAGATGAAATCCAGGTTTTCATTTCCTCCCATAATCATAAGAAAGAGGAATAAGCATCCAGCTAAAGTTTGAAACAGATGAAATGCCGGCCCGGGTTGGCGTGTTTTGAATAAGAGCAGAAGGTTGACTGATAATAAACAAACAGACAAAACATTAGATGATGCCAGAAGAAATTCACCTTTAGCATAACTGAATATGCCGAAGCCCAGATTAGCAGATACAGCAGCAATCCAAAGAATTAAAAAGAGTTTTACGCGCCGAAAAACTTCCTGGTTGTTGTTTTTATTCAGGTAAACATTTATGAATTTATTGATTGAAAAATAGCCTGAATGCGTTATCATAATGCGGTTAATTTTGATGGGTGTTGATAAAAACCAAAATGTTTTCGAAATAATTATTAATTATCATGGTAAAGGTAAAATATAATCAAAAGAGCAATTCGTTTAGGCCGGAAACATGGAGAATAGAGTTAAATATCAAATAATCTTCCTGATTTCCCCCTATAAAGGCCCACAAGAGCTTCGTGATAATGTAGAAAGTAATACCCCTGGAACGTTTTAGAGACGAGTCAAGAATCAATCGTATGCCATATTGAAAAGGAATGTGACAAATGTGGGTCTTTATGAGAAGAATAATATACCAGAGTGTACATATATATCTATTGAATAAGCGGGACATTTCCATGGTACAAACAGCTGATAATCAATTGTGATAAACCAAAAATCGGAAAAGACAAACAGGGCTGTTTGTTGAAATTATATCTGGGGAATCCAAATACTGCGAAAAAATCTTTTTTAAGCCATTAATGAATGATATGAGTGCCGATTATTTCTCGGCTACTAATGTTTCATGGGTATGAAACGCTTTTTAAGTCCCACTTTAAATATGCTTTGCGAATGTCTGTGTTCTGCATATGTTTTAATTAAACAATGTCACTTATCAGGCAAACATTCTTGTAATGCCTAAAAAAAAGGATAGGGAGAGGCTTCATGAAAATAAAACATAACTGGATATTGATACTTTCAATTTCTTTACAAATTCCCCTATGGGCTGGTTTGCCTACCGGGAAAATGCTTGCGCTGCCCCTTGCCTGGGAAACGCTGGTGAATAATAAAAAAGAACCAAATGAAAAACGCCTGACCTGGGAAGAGATAAATGAAGTTGGTATTAATACGGTAAGCGCTAACTGGCTGCCCGGAACCAATATCTATACAAAATGGGAATGGGTAAATGAAGCCCATGAACATGGCTTTTGGGTATATAGTGGACCTCCTCTGCACATGGGTATGGATACCGCGCTTCTTGCCATGGCATCACTTGCTTCTCTGGGAGTTGATTTTGCAGAGGCTGATGAACCGTTTAAATGGGAAACCTGTTCAAACTGGCCCCATACCATTTCTTTTACTGAAGCTGATTATAAAAATTTGCGAAAGGCAGCCAGAGTCATCCAGCCGGATTTTCCCTTTTTAGTAACAGATGTAAATTGTAATCAGAATGTTGAAAACTGGACTTCGCTGGATGGGTTGTTAAATGAATTTTACTATGATGACTGGTATGCTACCTATCGCCCTCAAATGGAACAATATGCCGACAGGCATCCAAACCAGTTTGTTGGCGCCTGGATCTACTTTCTGGAATGGGATGATTATTATACAACACGGACGACGGATGCCCAATTTGAAACATGGCTTAATGCAGTATATAATGGGAAACTTCGAAATACGTTGCTTTTTATCTGGTCAGCCCGTGAATCAAACAAAGATGCGGGCAGTAATGGGAACAGCTGGTCCACACGTGCACCTATTATCAAAAGGAACACCGGCGGCGGGCCCCCGGAGCCGACCTGGCAGAATTTTACCCAGTCTACCGATTTAAGTGGAACGCCTGATTTTTCTGTACAGGTACGTTCAGCAGAATATGGGCTGGATACATCCACGGTACGGTGCTACTATGCGCTCAGGCGTAATGACCGCGCTGATACCAAATGGATACGGCATGATAATATTACCATATCCAATCAAGGTGGTGAAAAAGATTGGATTTCCATTAACGCCGAAAGAGTTCCTTTTGCTTCGACCGGCACGGGTGACCAGTACACAGGACTGCGTATTCGATTTAAAATAAAAGACAAGTATAACAAAAACCATTTTCGTAATGCACGGACCATAAAAAAAGATTTTGCTGTCACCATCAAAGAACAAGGCTGGAGCAGCTTTAGCGGTAAAGAGCCGGTAACATCTTTAAATCCTGATTTTTCAATACTTGCTGCAAATAGCGGCGGCCTGGACCAGGCCAGTCTTAAATGTGAGTATAGTGCGGATGGAGGCAAGACCTGGCATACACATCCTTCACAGTTCAGCGGACCCGTTGACAGCATAGGAAGACAAAAAGTGACTGTGAATACTGTTCCTTTCTCTGAAGACAAACCGGGAATCAATCGCATCAGGTTTTCAATAAATTCCACAGGCGGAACTGCTGTAAAAAGCCCGGAATATCCTGTAATACTGGCCCTGGCACCTGAACTTACTAACATGAAACTGACGAGAAACGGTGATAAGATGGAATTCAGCGTGTCTGTTAAAGATGTAGACGGGTTACGAGTTGGTTCTCAGATTTCCAGCCCCAGAGAAGAGACCGTTGCTCTATACCGGTTTGATGGAAACGCTAATAATACGGTGGACCGCGATTATAATGGGACATTGAAAAACGGCGCGGCAGTAACCGGCCAGGCATCATGGAAAACCACCGGTGGCCAGGAAGATGCTGTGTGTTTTTCCACAGACGGCCAGTACACAGATATGGGCGCTATTGATCTTGGCGCTTCCCATGAATTAAGTATTTCCGGTTGGGTAAAAGCCGAGAATAACCAGGCCTTTGTCGCAGTGAGCCAGCCTACGGAACTTGGCGCAATGAAAATTAGAATAACTGAAGCCGGGGAACTTGTTTTTGAACACTGGGATGCTGAAGAACGGGAAGCCCATAACCTTAAATCTTCTGAAGGATTAGCCTCATATAATCAATGGCATCATTTTATTTTCAGCTTTGACGGGACATCAGGTTCCCTGTACCTTGACGGGAATCGCGTGGCCTATAATGAAAATTTCAGTTTTGCAAGTAATGGTCTGCGGCCCTTATTTCTTGCCATGCCTGCCGGGCAACCGTTGTTTTTCAAAGGTTGCATGGATGATTTGCATGTTCAATCACATGGCTTGACCGAAGCAGAAGCTGCGGCAGAGTACTATTCAGGACTGTACCGTTTTTCAACTGATGGGGGTAAAAACTGGTCTGGCTGGAAAAAAATGTCGGCGGATGTTGCAGATGGAGCGAAAACAGAAGGAACTATGTCTGTGAAAGATCTTGTATTACCAAGTACTGCAGATTCGGTGAATAGAATAGAAGTAACCGTAAGAGACATATATGGAAACACGGCTCTTAGGCAATTCATTCTCCTGAGCAATGACGCAGTACAGTTGAATGAAACAAAACAACCGGCCTTAGCACCCCGTTTTAGTCTCGACCCCATTTCAGGAAAAGGAGTAATCAATTTTTCCCTTTTAACCTCAGAAAATGTAGAGTTAGTTCTTTATAATTTAGAAGGAAAAATAATAAAAACAGTGATCTCAAATTTTTACCCTGCCGGGCAGCATACACTTTCCTGGAACGGAATCGGCAGAAACAACCGTTCCTTACCCTTGGGACAATATATTGTCAGGTTTCAAGCAGGGCGACAGGTAATCATGCGGAAATTACTAAAACTGCAATAATCATAATTATAAAGATTGAATAAGCACTGAAAATATACATATAAAGAATATGGAATAGTAAATACATCCATAATTACAGGCCACCATTACAATCTTATGCTACCATTGCATAATTTTTAACTGTTGCATAGCTATGCAACGGTTTTTTGTGCGTGGCTCTGGTTAAAAGTGTCTTAATTTTTATAATGATAATAGCGGTATTAATATTAATGTTGAATGGTAATTCATTCAAAAGTAAAGGTTGATGTATGAAAAAATTACTTATTAGTTTTACTTTAATATTTCTCACAACGTTTACTTTTCTGTCCGCAGCTACCAATCCTCCATGTATTGCGGATCCCAATCCCTTTTCTACCAGCAGGCCTCTTTTAGATACGCTTAGGACTATTTATAACGATGTTGCACTACAAACCTGGAAATGGAAAGTTTACAATCAAATTCCTGCGGCTATACAAAATGTACCCCCCATTAACGGAGTGAAACTCACGGTTAAATTAAGACCGGGGAATGAATTTATTGATCGTCGTAAGGGCGGTATTATCAAAGCAAACATTAAAAAAGGTTTGAACTATTCCCTAAAAATGGCTCAGAATACAGTACCATCGGGTGCCACGGTTTTAAGTACGGGAACACCCATTATAAAAATTATCACTTTTGGTGTGGATGGAACGGGTAAACCACGTGGATTGGGCTGGGCATGGAACAGTATTAAATACAAACATAAAAACGAGGTGTATGAAATAGTCTATTTTTACCACGGTTATTATGATATCAATAAAGGTGGTCATCCTTATTGGGATGGAGAGTTGCATTTAGTTGCAAACAAAGCCGCTAAGATTGCTACAACCTGCCAGAAAAAGACATTTACTTATCAGGTAATAAGAGGAAACCCAAAAAAAATGTCTAATAGGTAGCTCCTAAATTGCTGAAATTTTTCATTATTCATAGATAGCATGGGTTTCGCCCCAATCTGATCAGTGACTGCTGATTAATCATTATTATATTAGATTTATATATCAGCTTAAAAAGGGCTGTTTGAAATTTAGATAACTTTTTTTAAAAGTTGTTTGATTCCAAAATAGAGGTTGTTACTATGTTTAAAACCGGTATTATGGCATATTATCCTGAAATATTTCAAAAGAGTAAGACATTATCCCTATTTTTGCTTTTCCTCTGCTTTTCCTTTGTGGTTGGAGATGTGGGTAACGATAAAGTAAATATTTTATTTGATACTGATTTTGCGACAGACTGCGATGATGCGGGGGCATTGGCAATACTTCACCGTATGGCTGATTTGGGTGAAGCCAGAATTTTGGGAATGGCTCTTTCTACAAGTAATCCAACCGGTGCTTCGGCTATGGATGTGATTAATCACTATTATGGTCGCCCGGATATTCCTATTGGTGTGCTTAAAGATTTGGAGTTAACTCCTGAATCCCGTTACACAGACACGTTGACTTTACGGTTTCCTCATGACACAGGACCTTATAGTGAACTTACAGATGCGACTGAAATGTACCGCCGTATACTGGCTCGTGCACCTGATTCAAGTGTGACTTTTGCGGTGGTTGGTTTTACCGCTAATATGGCAAAGTTGCTTAAATCGTCTGCTGATTCCATCAGCCCTTTAAACGGTGTTGAGCTTGTGCGGAAAAAGGTTATTGCTGTTGTAGTCATGGGTGGTGTTAATCCGGGTGGGGACACTTTTAATTTTAACCATGCAGGACACTTAACAAAAGACTTTCTTGAACTATGCCCTGTAAAAATGGTATTCAGTGGGAAACTTCTCGGACGTGAAGTGCTTACCGGTGCTGTGTTGAGTTCAAACCCAGAGCTTGTTGCTGCCAATCCTGTAGCGTCAGCGTATTATCATTGGACCGGGCCGGGTGTGGGAAGACCGAGTTGGGATCTTACTGCTGTATATTACGCCGTTAGGGGGCTGGATGGTTTATGGGGGATGACACCTGAAGGTTGTAACTCGTCAGATGAAAACGGGTGGAATACCTTTGTGACGGGTGACTGCGAACACTATTACCTTACTGAAATAGCCTCAGACGATTCTGTAGCAAGGGTACTTGATAACATGATGCTTGAAGCACCTCTGCCTGATTCTTTGAAAGGGGATTTCCATGAGATATGGCCACCGCTCTTTTTAAAACCGGTCCGAACAAAAATGAAGATTAAGGCCTATCAGAGTAATAGAGCAGTAATACTGTCGTACCATCTTGATCAAAGCTCTGACGTAAGCCTTGACGTCTTTGATGCACAAGGACATCGCATCACTGAACTATTCCGAGGAAAGCAAAGTGCAGGTCAATATACCCAAATCTGGTATAAAAATTCTTCAGAATACCAAATGGGAAATCAGGGAATATTCTTTATACAGATTGTTATAAATAACGTTTCTGATGTCCTTCGATATATTAAAACAGATTAAATAGCTTACAGGGTTGAAAAAGACTGGATTTTGAACTCTATAAATCAAAATTTTGTGAAAGCTTAATATATTGGCCAAAAACCTATTTTTCTAGTCCAATCTCTTTTCTACAGGGAATAATGAGTAAATGGATAGCGGGAAGCCATTTTTTGCGCTAAGTTAATATAGGGAGGGATTGTGTAAAAACACAGCTCGTATGCTGAATTGGAGGAGTACGAGACTATGAAGAACATTTTAACAATTCTAATTATCACTATTATTTCAGCGATATTGACTACTCTTGTGGAACTTTTGGTTCTCATTTTTTGAGACCCTTTTTGGTGAATAATTGATTGCTTTATAATAACCGGTTGTAAGTATAATTTGCTATTTTTTCCATAAAATTAAGACATGGAGAAAATTAATATGGCCCAGAATATACCGGTTCTTACTGTTCAGGAAAAGTCCCTTGCGGTGGCTTACGAAAAAGCTTTGGTTACTTTGTATAATAAAGGTACCAGATTCAAAACTCAATATGACAAGCCTGGTGACCCGGAAAGCATTGATTCAACAATGAATATTACGGTCCTGGAACCCGATTCCGACCCAATGATTCATATGGCTTTTCCTGGTGGAATTGATGATCTCAAGGAATATGTCATGGAACTTAAAGGAGTAAAAGATCATTGGGTAAAGAATATTAACGACCCTGAAGATACCCGCTGGGAATACACCTATCATGGGAGACTGGCAGCATATGGTGTTTGGAAAGAGCTACAGGGAGGTGTTCCAACAGATGCAGGGCCCTTTAAAGTGGATCAGGTAGAAAGTGTTATTAAGAAACTAGTTGAACAACCTTTTACCCGTCAGGCCCAAATGATTACCTGGATGCCTAATCTTGACAGTGAATGTTATGACCCACCTTGTCTTCAGTCTATTTGGTACCGCATTCAGGAAGATGAAGAGGGCATTCAATGGCTTAATTGCAATGTCCGGTTTAGGAGTAATGACGCCTGGGGGGCAAGTTTTATGAATATGTTTGGATTTACCCAGTTTAATAAAGAGATAATAGCTGCGGAAGTAGCCAAACGGACGGGTAAACAGGTGGAACTTGGCCGGTTGAACTGGCAGGCGGATTCTTATCATATATATGGAAAGGATATTGCGAATGCCAAAGCCCAACTATTTGATCGTATAGACTCAATGGCCCTTGAGCAACGTACTTATAATTTCAACGACCCGTTTATTCAGGAAATGTATAAGGATGCAGAATCAAGAGCACTGAAAAAAATTGAAGAGTATGATAAGTCACACGCTTGAGGCGTGGTTATATAATAACAAATTTACTTCAAAGAATAGTTCAGGGAAAACGAAGAGAGGGGTTAGACAGATTCATGAATGGTGGATAGTACTGCTATGTTGTCGTCAGGTGCAGGTTTGCTGGTGTATTTTTCGTTATTGAAAGCCTTTTTTTTCGGAAGATATACATCATAACTACTGTCTGCAATCCTCATAAACTCGAGGTTTGCTAAATTTATAAGTGTACTGAGGTAATCTTTCCGAATTTCAAGTGTTTTAGATTGGTTATACAAAACCAGGGTTTTAAAAAATAATGTCTCCCGTTTGTTTAGTTTGCAGTATATCGTAATGACTTCAGCCATTTGGGGCGAAATTTCTGTTTTGGTCTCCAGGGTATTGAATGATGATTCTGAAGATGTGTTAGGCTGATTAATTAAATCTTGAAAGGGGAAATCCTCACCGTGATCCGATTTGAAAAAATCAGTTAAATATTTCCTACAATCAAGATAGGTGAAAATGCCAACAGGCTTCTTTTCGGAACTTTTCTGTAAATCCATAAAATAACTCAATTTTGATTAATTACTTCTCTCATTAATATAGCCATAGCAGGCAAATACACAACACAGATTTAAATGAAAGTTGATTATTTTCAATCACGTTCTTTGCACAACACAAGAATTAAAATACAATTCAATTTGCCTGAAGCAAAGGAAAAAATATCGGGTAACAATTAAAGCTCAACAACAGATAGCCTATTAGTGTTTGCCCGTTATGGGTAATGCTTTTAAGTGAATTTAAGAATGGTACCACCGCCAATTACGAGGTCATCCTGGTAGATAACGGCGTGTTGTCCCGGGCATATATTTGATGAGGACTGGGCTAACTGGATGTCATATTTTTCATCTTCTGTTTTTGTTAATATTCCGGGGATTTCTTTTCCATGATAACGTACCTGAATTGTTCCTTCAAGATGCTCCGGAGGGGTGGGGGAGTGCCAGACACAGTCGCCGATGCTGAATTTATCAACATTGAGATCCTCACGATTTCCGAGGATGACCTCATTGGTTACCGTATTAATATGCAGTACAAACCAGGGGCCTCCGCCCAGGCCAAGACCTTTTCGTTGGCCCCGGTTATAACAGGCGATGCCTTTATGGGGCCCCAGGATGTTTCCGTTAAGATCTTTAAAAAGTCCGGGAACATGCTCTTTACCCGTATACTGTTTAATAAATTCACGATAGTCATCTTCAACAAAACAGATGTCCTGGGAATCAGGGATTTTAGCAGAGGGGAGGGAAAGCTTATCAGCAATTTTCCGTACCTCTGTTTTTTCGTAATCGCCCAAAGGGAACCGGCAATGACTGAGTTGCTCCTGGGACAACCGGTAAAGCATATAAGATTGATCTTTTTCGGGATCAATACCCCTTTTGAGTTGATACCAATTCTCTGTTTTGTCTATTCGAGCATAATGGCCGGTTGCGATAAGGTAATCGTCGGTTTTTTGTATCTGTTGCTGTTTAAAATAGAGATCAATCATTAAAGAAAATCTGTGTTGTTGATTACAGTAAACACAAGGGTTTGGAGTAATACCACGATAATAGGCTGAAGCAAAGGCTTCTACAATGGTTTCTGTAAAAGGGACTAAGGTATCAACCGGAAAAAAAGGTACACCCATGGTGTCACATTGTGATCGACAAGCATCTATACATGCCGTGGAGCAACATTTAGATTCTGGCCAATGGCGGTGGGAAAGTCCTATTACGTTCGGGTACTGCTGCTTGAGTAAATGCAACACGACTGCAGAATCAACGCCACCACTTAGAGCGGAAAATATATACCGCATGGATTTTTCGATTAACTGAAGCTCTTTACCGTGTCCAGCAAAGCCTCAACAGATTTAATTGGTGTATTTGGGAAAATTCCATGACCGAGGTTAAACACATAAGAATGAGGTATGGATGCTGCTTCTTTTAAAAGCTGGATGGCACGAGCTTTTATTACGGGTTCGGGAGCAAAAAGGATCGCTGGATCCAGATTTCCCTGAATGCATTTATCAGGGTGAATTACTGAAGCTGCATGTTCCAGGTTTATGTCCCAACCGATGGCAATTCCACTGGCTTTGCTCAAATTGAGGGTGGACAGGAAGCCTGCATTGCTTTTAGCAAAATGAATTACCGGAATGTTTTTTTCTTCCAAAAAGTCAATTATCTGTTGTGACCAGGGATGGGCATATTTTTCATAATCTTGAGGGGAAAGCTGGCCTGCCCAACTATCAAACAACTGAAGGGCGTCAGCTCCATTCTTACTTTGCATAAGGAGATATTTTTTTGTCATTTCAGTGAGTTTGTCCATTAAACCTGAAAAAACCTCTGGTTCATTGTACATGAGTGATTTTGTCTTAAGGAACGTTTTCGTAGAACCACCTTCAATCACATAACTGGCCAGCGTAAAAGGAGCGCCAGCAAATCCCAATAGGGTGATATGTGGTTCCAGTTCTTTCTTTAAAAGTTGAAGCGTTTGACCCACAAAAGGGCAAAGATCATCATCAGGAACCAGAAGTTTATCAACATCCTGGCGGCAGGTGACAGGATTATCAATAAGAGGGCCTACTCCTTCTTCAAAACGAACCTGTACTCCCATGGGCTCAAGTGGGATGAGAATGTCAGAGAAAAGAATGGCACCATCAAGCGGAAACCGTCGAAGCGGTTGAAGAGTAACTTCACAAGCTAGCTCAGGAGTATGGCACATTGTTAAAAAATCGGATTTTTCACGGATTTTACGATATTCTGGTAAATATCTGCCAGCCTGACGCATTATCCAGGCGCCAGGAGGTGAAATTTTTGCACCAGAATGGGTGAGAGCACTAAGTATTGGTTTATTCATTAAATTTGCTTTATTAATAGTTTAATTACTTGGTCTGGTATTGTGTGTACCCTGTTAAGTTCTTCTTTGAGAGACAATTTATTCAAAGAGAGAAAATAGAAATAGGCAAGAAAAAAGGGTAATCAATAATCTCATACTCAATCGCTAAGGAGATAATATATTCCCTGGAACTAAATTATTCTTGATCTTTTGTTAGACGATCAAATGCTGAACAATCCAAAACTTCAAGCTGGTTAGCAAACCCCTCCTGAACTTTACGGACTTTTGTTGGATTGGACAAGATAGTATAACACACTTCTTTGTTGTTTCCATCATTGAGGGGTATGGCAATACGCATTATTTTAATACGATCATTTGAACCATCGGGAAAAAATTCGTGATAGTCCCATTTTGATTTTACATAGGTTCTTCGAGCGTCTTCGGAAAATGTTATACGACCAAGCATGGCTGGTGGTAAATCAATAGGAATCATTTTTGGGAGACGAAGTTGGTATTGGTCGCCTTTTCTAACGATTTTACCACCTTTTGGGCGAAGAAGCATACGATATTGAGGTACATTTTTATAGGCACGGTAACTTCGCGACTTAACACCGCACATTTCCCGCATTTCTACGTTTAGGTTAAAGTCAATACCCTGACAAACCTCAGGCATATCGATTGGGACATCCAGAATTTGCTTTTTGCCGGAAGAACTTCCACATTGGGATAAACATACCAGTAAAACAGTTGATAATAGTAAGAAAACAAGTACCCTAAATTTTTTAAGCTTCATAAATTATTCTACCACACAAAAATGTTTAATCGTATTACCCCTGCTAAAAGAGAAAAAAAAATCAGCAAAATGACAATTTATTTTATAATAAAGGGCGGTTCTATTGTTTATAAAAATCTAATTCCCCTTTTTTTATCAAACAATAACCAAAACCACCCACACCATAGATGATTAATATAGAAAGCAGATAGGTGGGGAACATCATACTGAATCCAAAAATATATCCGGATGCTATTCCAAGAATCTGGAGTACATTGAGGACTTTATTTTTGCGTTTTCCTATTTTTGGTAAAAGAAGGGGGCTAATCATCAACCCTCCAAGAATAACCAGAAGTAAAGGCAAATAATAGTGAAAGACAGGGAATCTTTGAATGAGCTGGTATTCTTCAAGGAGAATAATGCTAATTGCAACAAAGCCTCCTGCAAAAGTTGATGGCAGACCATTAAAATAGTTATCAAGCTCATCCAGGTCTTTGGCATTATACCTCGCTAGTCTCATTGCTGCGCATAATGCGTATACTGTTAATGAAACTAAGAGTAAGGGGAGGTGACCCTTGGACCAGACTAAATCAACATAGTGCAGATACAAGTATGCCGAAACTGCAGGAGCAACACCAAAAGCAATGAGATCGGCGAGACTATCAAATTGGGCGCCAAAACCAGAAGAAGCATGAAAAAATTTCGCGGCAAAGCCATCAAGTTTGTCGAGTAATACACACCAGGTAATCATCCAGGCTGCAGTGATTAACGGCATTTTCCCAAACAACATTTCTTTGCTATCGGGGAATGGGTGAAAGTAACTGGCAGTTATCACAATGGCATAAATGCCCAGAATAAAATTTAATCCTGTAAAAAGGTTGGGTATAATGTAGCGTGTGTTTTTCAAAATAATACCGTTATTAAGTTAATATGAATTTGAAACCTTTGCATCCTTATTCCTTGAAAAAGCGGCAATGAACCCATCTAGTGTACAAAGAAATACCATTTTATCATGAAGCACAGGATTGCCCGGAAAGTCAGTAAGAAGATATTTTTGTACAACCTGATGGTCAAATGTTCTTTTTTCAAGGGCTGGCTCGGTTGTACTTAACCAATAACCGTCGTTTGTAATAGTGGGTGTGTTTACAATAGGAGTAGAAATATTGGTTTCAGACAAAAGTTTGCCATTTTTGATATTAACACAAAATAGCTGTTTGGTTGCAGTGGTTATTAATAATAAGTTGTTGGCTACACCATCCAGGCTGAAAATCTGGTTTGAAAAGTTTCGGCGCCATCGGGTTGTCTTACTGTGTTTATCCTTACAAATTACGACACCATCATCAAAACCAGTAATTACAACAGAATCAAAAGAATAAACAGCTGTAATGGTTCCTTTGGAAATGTTAAAATCAAAAAGAACAGAACCATTTTCTGGGTTAATAGCATAATAATGTCCCTTAATATCCAACGCATCAATAAACTTTTGATTATTGGGTTTACGGAGTAAGAGGCCATTTTCTGATATCTGCTTTGTCCATTTAAAACCCGTATGAAATCCTCCTGGGATTTCAAGTCGGGACAACTGTCCAAACCAGTCGGAAATAAACAAACCCTCAGGTGAAATTACAGCGTCACAGACTGGTTTCTTTAGTGAAAACTTCTCGGTACCGGTTACGCCTTTATCAGGTGGGACAAGATACAGCTTTTCAGGGCTGCTAACCAGAATAGTATCATTTTTCCAAAAACAAATTTTTGAGTCAAGTTCTTCCGGAATATGGATTGATTCCAACATCTGACCTGATTTAGTAGAAAGAATGGTTAATGTTTGGTTATTGTTTTCAATGTAAAGCAGGCGATCAGATCTGGGAATTAATTTTGGATAATACTTTGGACCATAGGATCGCTTCCAAATCCAGCTTGATTTGAGCTGCTGATTGAGATAATCCAAAACAGGAGACGATTGCCATGGAGCAGTATGAAAAGAACGTGCAGCTTGTACCAGAGAGGTAAATTGCTCTGCTTGAGAAGTTTGTTTGAATTGATTGTTGTAGAGATAATTAAACTTCCAGGCAAGGCCATTACCGGGTTCCAGTTTCAAAATCTTTTCGGCATAAAGATGGTCGTCTTTGTCTCCATCACTCATCTGGTTGATAAGGCGGGATAATTTTTCGTTGTATTTTGTACTGGCGATACGCATAAGATCAAGATTTAACTTAATTTGTAAACCCGCAGGGAGATGTATAACAAGATAGCCATCAAGAAGAAAAGGGGATACTTCATTATTCCATCCAAATTCATATTGCCAGTTTATCTTGCCATCCATGCCTACTCCCGCAAATGCATGATAATGAGTAAGCATATAAATGTTATCGTCGGAAGGATAGAGTGTCCTGGCAGCATAGTTCTGCTGCCACATTTTTTGACCGGAAGTTGCATTATAACATTTAACATCACCATTATCGCTTTGGAGTAATACCGTGTTTTTTGTCAGATATATTTTGTCTGATAATTTAGAGTGAGAAGTCCATCTTGTTGTTGCATAATTTTTACCTGAACGAATTTCAAACCGGTCTTGATATTGTAAAATTGCTGCATGCTCTGAAATTGATACAAAAAATAACTTTCCGGATAATGACGTAATACGGTTTAATGGTTCTTCGGTATTAAAATCAGCATAATACAGCATTCGATCATCACAAAATAAAAATCCTTTTTCGGGGGAAGTTTCTACTTCATGCCAGGTACACGAACTGCCCTCATGAGAAATACTTGATTGCAGCACTCCGTTGTGATACACATTGAGCTGATGAGGCAATAGAATAATAAAGTCAGATTTTTCTGAAGAAAGAAAATGAGCCGATGCTATGTCTTCACCATCAGTAATAATATCTTTTGGGGGAACCTGGTAAGCGCCGAGGCGAACGGAGTTTTGATTTCCAACCAGGTAGAAGTCAGAGGTCGCATCCAGAACATATTCTTTATCTGTATGGGGGATAGTGAACTCTCCTCCGATACCCTGGCTATTCAGTAACATATAGTTTCCGGCAGTCTCTTGATTATTAGCTTGTTGAGGCAATGACTGAATGATGAATTGCCGTCTTTTGTTTTTACGAAAGGAAAAAACCCGTCCTACTTCAATAATACTGGTTTGTTCCCGTGTAATAGGCTGAGCAAGTTCGGGGTTTATTTCTATTAACCGTCTAAATACAAGTGTGAGCTGTTCCTCAAAAAGGCCCTGTTCCTTTAGTGCCTTTTGAAAAAAATGTACCGCTGAGTCAAGGTTCTTTTCATGATCATAAATTTTTCCTAAATAAAAATATGCGTTTGATAGAACCGAAGAATTATAGGAATCTTGAATAACAAGGTGAAGCCCTTCTTTTGTGGAATTCTGTTTACCTTCTATATCATATTCATAACAAAGTTTTTGAATATGTAGCATTTTTGTCCTTGTTTCTTCCGGGCTCCCTTCCCGTGTATCATTACTAAACCCTGGACTGGAAAATAAAAAAAAGCAGGTGATAATTAGTATTTGAAATAACCTTCCTATGCATAAAAGACACTGCCCATTGAAAAGAAAACTACGGTATATATTAGAGTTCTGTCCAGTAAATTTTTTCATGTTCATCCTGATTCCGGATATGCCGGAATGACTGGTTCGGGAGCATATAACATGACAAAACTTACTGGATATACCACTCGTATGGGTGTTCCCTTTTGAGGGCGAATGTATTCTAATTAATGAGGGCAATTTCATGGGTAGTTTTTTATTTAGTTGTCTCCCAATTCAAACTTGTAGCCAACCCCTCTCACACTTTTAATAAAAGCGGGATGACTGAGATCTTCTTCAATTTTTTGTCTCAACTTGGCTATTTGGTTATCTACAGTTCTTGTGGTGGGCATGTTATCTACCGTATATCCCCAGATACTTTGTAGTAAATCGGTACGTTGAACCACTTCGCCAATCCTGTCAGAAAAGTATTTTAATATTTGAAACTCTTTGGCGGATAGTTCCAAATCGCAATCCGCTTTTTTGGCTTCGTACTTTTTAAAATCGATTGATATATCACCAAAGGTAAAAAGATCATCGGATGGTGATTTCGCTTGAGAAGATCTGCGTAACATGCTCTTAATCCTGGCCAGTAATACCATTGTACTGAATGGTTTTGTCATATAATCATCAGCTCCCATTTTGAAACCAGATAACTTGTCGATATCTTCTGTTTTGGCAGTAAGCATCAGTATAAAAATATCAGGTTGTTTTTTTCGCAGATGACGACATACTTCTAATCCGTTTAGTTTGGGAAGCATAAGATCAAGAAGTACTAAATCTGGATTCCAGGTTTGAGCAATCTGTATGGCTTCTTCACCATCAACAGCTTCATTTATTTGATAACCTTCCATCTCAAGAATATCAACCAGACCTAAGCGAATAGCGTCTTCATCTTCTACAATCAATATTTTATGCATAGTTATTACCTCTCAGTCATATTGGAAATGTTATTATAAATTCTGTACCGACATCCAGTTTACTTCGGACCGTTATTTTTGCGTTGTGATGCTCCAGTATTTGTTTAACCAGCGCCAGGCCGATCCCCGTACCTTTGGTGTTTCTTGTCATTTCATCTTGTACACGGTAAAATTTATCAAAAATATATTTTATGGCTTCTGAGGGAATGCCAATGCCATCATCTTTAACTATTAGTAAATGGTGAACATCGTTTGAAGTGAGTGTTACTCTAACCATGCCCTTGTGTGAATATTTTAATGCGTTATCCAGAAGGTTTTGGATAACAGAACGGAGAGCATCATGCTTTCCGCTGATAAAGACATCCGGTTCGAGGTCAAGCATAAGGCCTAGATTTTGTTTAGCAAAAGCGTTTTTTTGAAATTCAGCAACTTCCTTTATGAGTTCTGATAAATTAACTTGCTCATGTGCAATTTTGTATTGTTTATCTTCGAATCGAGCGGAGTTTAATATGTTTTCAATCATCCCCTGTAGTCGCTGAGTTTCCTGGCCTATCAGTGAAGCGTATTTTTTGATTTTTTGAGTACTTACCTGTTTCCCTAGCTCTAAAAGCTCTGCAAACATACGGATAGATGTTAAGGGGCTTTTAAGTTCATGGGTGACTGATGATAAAAAATTACTTTTCATCCGCACTATGCGACGTTCATTGATGATGCCTCTTACAGAGGTGTAGGTCCCAATAACGAGTATACAGATAGAAAGGCCAAGCAGGAGATAAAGCATAAAAATTTTCCGATTACCAAAAAAGCTGGTGGTGTCTTCGGGCCGTTGAAAAATTTCGATTTTCCACTGGGGAATTTCCAGGTTGAGAATTCGTTCAAGGGAAAGCTGTTTTTCTTCTATACCATAGGGAGCATCGATAAGTACATTGTTAAAATTATAAACTGCGTATTCAATATCGCGCCAGGGACCTCGTTTAGCCTCTGCAGTTTCACTTCGGATGAGATTCGAAAACAGCGTATGATCAAGTTTCGCAATTACCTGGGATCTACTATCTATCCAGGGAAATCGGATTTTAAGATAGGGGAGTCCTTCATAATGCAAGATTTGAATACCTTCCTGATAACTTTTCCCTTTCATTTGGGCCAGTATATTTACATCGGGTTTCCATTGTTCACGGACTCTTTCGATATTTGCGAAAAAAGTACTTGTTCTGAGGCTTATGGCCCAGAGATTATTGCGTATCTCGACAGGTAGGTTTTCTAGTGAAGAGAGTGTAGCAAGCGCTTCTTCTAAGAAATACTGGATTTGATAATAATTAGTCACTTTTTTGAATTTCAGCATATCATCTATTAATTGCCGGCCGTAAAGAATGGTTTCATCGTCTTTTGCCATATTTTTATAGCAGTTAATTTTTAGGAGTTTAAATCCGTATTGGTAATTCGTACCCAATGCGCCTGTTTGAGTTATAAAATCAAGATTGTGATCAAGTCTTTCGATTCTTCGTAAACACTCTACATAATTTTTTTTATGATATGTTTCCTGTATCTTCAGTATAGGGCTTTTTACTTTTCCGTTTTCAAAAGGGTCTGAATTTATGTTGGTGAAAGGACTGGCTATTAATTGTGGCATCACGATACTGTCTTTTTCAAGAATAATTACAGACCGAATAAGAGGCGATTTAAGCAAATCTGTGGTTAAGAAAAAATAATTTCTGGAGGATGCCGATGCGGAAGAACGTATTAGTAATTCCTGGATTTCCTGAAGTAAATTTTGTTCTGACTTTTTTAAAAGTTTTTCCATGTAATCCAGAAATTCTTCTTTATGAGCTTCTTTGGATCGGGTAATACTTTCCTTTTCATGATGTATGGTTCTTAGGCTTAAATAGCCTAAAAAAAGGCCCGGGATGACCACACTAATTATAAATATGAGATGAAACCGGTTAAATATCGACATGGATAACATTTAAAATAGTAAAATAACGTTTACCCTATTTGGAAAAGTAACCATTAGTCTGCTTTGGCTATGGTATTACTGGAATATTCAAAATGAAACTCTAAAATGCTATGAAAAACAGCTAAAAGAACCACATACCATACTTATGAGGAGCAAAGTGAAATAGAATTCTCTAAGCATTTATATGAGCAACTCTTTTGGTATTTTGGCAACAGGTATGGACTCCATTTTGTGCTTGTTTGCCGTATTGAATTTTTGAAAAATTAAAAGCACTTCCTCTTGTCTGGCTGTAATATTTTTCTGAGGATTATTTTCTTGTTCCATGGCCCATTCAAGTTCAGGATAACTGGCGCCTATCTGGTCTTCGTCTGTGCGTTCGTCTCCCCATAGTCCATCTGTTGGAGCAGCCTTAATTACTTCAGGTAAAATTGAAAGTGATTTGCCAAGATCCCAAACCTGGGTTTTAGTTAAGTCTGCAATTGGAGAAATATCTACACCACCATCTCCATATTTTGTGTAAAATCCCACACCAAAGTCTTCCACCTTATTACCGGTACCTGCGACCAGTAAATGCTTATTAGTGGCTATCGCGTAGAGGGTTATCATACGCAATCTTGATCTGCTGTTTGCCATGGTTAGATTATCCTGAATATCGGTTGGTAATGTCTCCTCAAGCGATTTGAAAAGAGACGATAAGTTGATTTCATAGGATTCTACATTTGTAAACTTTTCCTGGAGCCATTTTATATGGTTAGTAGCCAGGGCATATTGAGTGGGTTCTTGATTTATGGGCATATTTATTACGATGACTTTTTTACCTGTTTGGGCACATAATGTTGAAGTTACCGCACTGTCAATACCGCCGGAAACTCCCACTACAAATCCGTTTAGTTTAGATTTTACACAATAGTCGTTTAGCCAATTGCTTATAAAATCAATTACTTGTGACGTTTTGATAGTTTCCTCCCTGAATTAACATTATATGAAAGGCTAAAGATTAGATATAATAAAAAAATATATTATTCATTCGGCTCTCTTAAAGAAGAAAATACCAGGTATAATGTCTAATTTCTTCTTTAACGGGTGAATAAATCTAGTTTTAAATAAATTCGAAGGAATGTGTATGGAAAAAACATCAAAAATATTTATTGCCGGCATTAAAGGAATGGTAGGGAGTGCTATCAATCGTACCCTTGTAGAACGTGGATTCACAAATATTGTTGGCTCTACCTCGTCAAATCTTGATCTTACCAAACAAGCAGCTGTTAATGACTTTTTTGATTCTGAAAAACCAAATTATGTTTTTCTCGCTGCAGCTAAAGTCGGTGGAATTCATGCTAATAATAGCTATCCCGCAGATTTTATTTATAGTAATCTTTGTATCCAGTGTAATGTAATGCAGGCTGCTTATGAGCAAAAGGTTGAAAAGCTGTTATTCCTGGGGAGCTCTTGTATTTATCCAAAATTTGCACCTCAGCCAATGCCTGAAAAAAGCCTTTTAACAGGTGAGTTGGAGCCAACCAATGAACCTTATGCATTGGCCAAAATTGCCGGAGTTCGCATGTGTGAAGCTTATAACCGACAATACAAAACAAATTTTATTTCTTGTATGCCTACAAATCTTTATGGTCTTAACGATAATTATAATTTAGAAAACTCCCATGTTCTTCCAGCTTTAATCAGGAAGATTCACCAGGCAAAATTATCTGGTGATCCCACTTATACGGTTTGGGGGACAGGATACCCACAAAGAGAGTTTTTATTTGTTGATGATTTAGCTGATGCTTGTGTTTTCCTTATGGAAAATTACAATGAAAACCAGACTATTAATGTTGGGAGCGGGCAGGAGTATACCATTCGTCAACTGGCTGAGACTGCGGCAAGTGTTATCGGTTTTACGGGTAAAATAACTTTTGATTCATCCAAACCAGATGGAACTCCACGTAAGCTATTAGATAGTTCCCGAATCCACGCAATGGGATGGCAGGCAAAGACATCTTTAAGAGACGGAATAAAAAAGGCTTATCAAGATTTTAATGAAGGGAACGTTCGATTGTGAGATTAAGAGATGAGCCTGTACCCCAAGCAATTCTGGGTGAAAATGCAGAAAAATATATTTCTGTTTGTGTCGTAGTCACGTCTTCCGGGCAGGACATTTATCGTACCCTCAAAAGTGTATCCGGGTGGATTGACGAAATTCTGGTTATTGATTTTACCGCTGAAAAATATGCGGCAAATATATGTCCTGTTTTTCAGGCCATGTACTATTCTGATCCTGATCCTGATTGTGATAAAACGAAAACTATACTGAATATTTTAGGAAAGGCTTCTGGCCGGGGAGTACTTTTTTTAACAGCTGGAGATGCTCTACCTTCACAGGAACGACAATTGTTTCTGAATATATTGAAGACCTCATTGCGCGAATCCGGGTTAGTTCTGGCTAAACGAGTTGGAATGTCTCCTGATCCTAAACTTTATGAAACAGGATGTCTCCCTGGGGAGAAGCATTGTGTCATCTTCTTTCCAAATGAAGCCGATATTCTTTCTAAGATTTTTGGAGCAGGAGACATAAATCTCGATGAATTCAAGGATCTCATAGTCAGGAAGTCACCGATTACCCTTTTTAATGCCTATTCAAAACCGTCTGTGCATTCAACCCGGCAGGATACCAGTATAACTCCGGTGATTATCGCAGATCCCCATGGTTATTGTGGTTCGACTCAATTAATGCAATTACTTTCCACTTCTTCCCAGATAGTAATGGATCGCAGTTATCCGATGGAAGGAAGTTTTATTACCTATTTATTGCAGTTATCCCGTTTTATTACTTCATCCGTGAATTCCGGGTCTCATTGGGACTACTCTGCATTTTCATCTGCGCCTCCTTTGGAATTAATGCGTTCATTTCCTTTACCAGCCGGTAACCTTACAAATGAACAGGGTATTTTTCCAAAGGACACCGATTTGGAAAAATTACGGCAGGACTGTTTTAAAACAATATGGAAACAATGTGTATTACAAATGAAACGCAATACTAACCCGGAGAATTTTCCCGTACGTTTGTATGCAGAAAAACAACCAATCTGGGCGTATAAAGAACTTAAATCGTTAATGAGAGTGCAAGCAGTATTCCTCATGCGGGATCCAAGGGATGCATTTTTATCTCATTTAGCTGGGAAATTATCAATAGAAAAAAGTGATTTGCCTGATAAACAAGAGCTTAAAAACCATGTGATTAGTTTTATAAATGAACAAAAAGAGCTGTTTCAAAGATTAAAACAGGCACAATCCGGGGCAGATGAATTGATTATCAGGTATGAAGATTTGATTCAGAATTTGAATAATTCATCTCAACGCCTACAAGATTTCATTGGGATAACTTTGTATCCGGAGAAAATTGACTCCAAATCTTTTGGGGATCTTAATACCAGCAGTACCTCTGAACAGGCCATAGGAAGTTGGAAAAATGACATGGATCCTGAAATTCAGAAATTATTTACAACCGAACTTCTTGCTGAATTAGCTGAATATGGCTATGAGAACTAGTGGTGTGTCCTAAATCGTATGTGATTTGTTCCTCATGTTGTCATTCCCCTGCTTGACGGGCTGTGTCATAAGTATGAAAAAATGGTTCAACGATGTCATTCCACGGCTTGACCGGGGAATCCACCAAAAGAAATGGCGATTTTCTTCTATTTTGCTCACTTTCGTTCACTGGATTGCCCGGTCACGCCGGGCAATGACGTACATGGGGAGCATTTTCTTACTTATGACACAGCCTGTTGACAGGGCAATGACAGGTAAAACATAATAATCATTCAGTTTAGGACACACCACTTGTTCTCATATTTTTTGCGTTTAATAACTTCGTTTTGCATAATATTAAAAAAATAACCAAAATATTTTAATTATATTGAAAATATGACTTGATTATTTTATTAATTCTGGGTAATGTAATTGTATGGAGGCAACTGGTGAGATTAAGTTCTGTTTTTAAAATATTAAAAGGTCCTATCCAAATTGAACGGGTACGCTGCAAATCTTCTGGTTTTGCTGTGGAAGGTCCTTTCTCAACTCCAGCCATTTTTCAGCTTAATGAAGAGCAGTTGCATCTCGTTGAAGCTCTTGTTATGCATGGAGGAAATTTAAAAAAAGTGGCTGAAGAAATTGATATTTCCTATCCTACTTTAAAGAACCGCCTTGATGCCGTTGCCAATATATTAAAGAGAGAATCAGAATTTCTTAAATCAAAGCGTATCAGTATTCTTGATGCTATTGAAAAAGGAGAAGTATCTGCGGATGAAGGTGCAGATTTACTAGAAGCCTTATAATCGAAATAACCATTGTACCTCTAACAGAAAATTTCAGGTAAAAGAATTCATGGACCCGGAACTAAAGCGCATAGAAAGATTATTAAAAACGGGGAAAATAACCCCGGCTCAGGCGGAGCGTTTGCGTTCTGCCGTTCCTGCCGGGAAACATGATTATAATACCCACAATAAAATCCGAACAAGATTGTTCCTACTCCTTTTTTCTGTAGTTATAGTTTTGATGAGTACCGTTTTGATTTATCAAGATGATGATGTATGTTCGGACTGGTTTCCCAAGTGGTGGGGAGATACCGAGATAAATGCCACGGAAATGGTAGCCCCGAATGAATATAGCAAACAAGGTCGTTTGCTTTTTCAAAAAGATAAAGTAAAATATGCTTTACCGCTTGTTGAGACAAAAGTTAATGGTACGGTATACGAAACCGTTGCACGGGTATATGTTACTCAATTATTTGTAAACCCAACTGATTCCATACTAGAGGCTCTCTATGTATTTCCTTTGCCGGGGGAGTGTGTTGTTGATTATGTTTATCTGGAAATAGGAGATAAGCGTATTCGGGCTGTGGTAAAAGAACGAGATCAGGCGCGACGTGACTATGAACAAGCCAGGAGTAAAGGCTTATCAGCTAGTTTGTTAGTAGAAGAGCGTCCAAATATTTTTACTCAGCATGTGGCCAATATTTTGCCAGGGGACAGTGTATTGGTAACCATGAGTTATTTACAGCCCCTATCTTACATTAATGGCAAATTCGAGTTTGTATTCCCCATGACTATTGGACCAAGATATATACCTGGTACTCCCATAAAACCCTCAGAAAGAGGGCTTGCTAATCCCACAGGCCAGGTGTCTGACGCCCATAAAATTACACCTCTGGTATTGGGTGCTGAATACCGGAAAGGTCCTGCAATTACCATAAACCTCCAAATTCAGACTCCTGAAGCTTTAGGTTCTATTGGCTGTCCAAGCCATAAAATTGCTGTGGACAGGACAACAAAAGGAACGACGCGTATTTCATTATTATCAAACGCTCTTATTCAAAACAGAGATTTTATTTTGAGATTTTCTGCAGGGAAGCCACTTACTCCAGGATTTCTAACCGAGCGTACTCATGAAAAAAATGGTTATTTTCAATTCTATTTGATGCCGCCCTCGCTACCCGTTCCTACGGACAATTTGCCGCGGGAAATCGTATTTGTTGTTGATAAAAGTGGCTCTATGCGCGGAACATCTGGCCTCAAAACATTGGAAATTGTAAAACATGCTCTAAAGCAGTTAAGAAATAATGATACCTTTAGGGTTTATAGATTTTCGGATGTAACTGATGCTCTTTCAGAAAAAGCACTTCCTGCCAATAATGAGAATGTTCGTAAGGCTCTGAAATTTATTGAAGGAACACCAGCCCGTGGTGGTACGGTATTTTTAAAAGCATTAAATACGGTGATTTCTACACCCTCTTTAATTGGGCGACAAAAATGTATTGTGTTTTTAACAGATGGATATATTGGGAATGAAGCGGCTGTTTTAAGTAGTATTAGACGTACCCCAGAAAATGTCCGTGTTTTTGCGCTGGGAATTGGTACTTCTGTCAACCGGTATCTTATAGAGGGTATTGCGGAGGCAGGAAGAGGCTTTGCGGATGTTATACGCCCTGATGAATGGACGGATTCCCTCATTTCCCGCTTTTTTGAAGCCGTTGGTACTCCAGTCTTATCTCATGTGTCCTTTTCCTGGGATGGAATAATGGTAGGTGATGTTTTACCTGCACGTATTCCAGACTTATATCGGTATCGTCCATTGCTTATTACCGGGAAATATCTCAGTGCAGATAATCCAAAAGTGACGGTAAAGGGGAGCTTCTCTAATGGTACGGGGTATACCCGAACTATTGAGTTGGCCCATGATAGAATGGAATTAGAAGAACGCTCGGTATCTGTATTATGGGCACAGCGCCAGGCGGCTGATTATGCGTTTCGTGGGTCCTGGTTGTTTGGAAAAATCGCTTATACACCTGAAGATGTTCAGGAACGGATTACGTCAATAGGACTTGCCTATGGTATTATGACCCGATATACCAGTATGCTTGCTTTACTGGAAGAAATCAGAAATCCGGAGGGAACATGGATGACGGTTGAGCAGTATCAGGCGTTGCCAGAAGGCAGTCGCATAGAACATTTTACCTCAGAATATAAAGAACCCGTGTATGGGCTTAGCGAATATCAAGTTGATAGTTTGCTGGAAAATCTGAATAATTATTTTACAAACAGACAAGGTGACTTGAAATCGCCATTGGATAGTAGCAGGTTACCGAATATTGTTACAGATCCAGGTGAGCAAGCACTTCCCAGTACTTTTTGTAATGTTGAATTTCCAAAACAATCAGGAATTTTTATTAAGGCTGGCTCCACATTACGTTCAAAAAAGAAATTATTAAGGTACATCAGTAACTCTGGAGCTGCTCTACAGCAAAGTTGTGTACAACAATGTATAGACTTTCAATACAAAACATTATTGGTTCGGTTGCAGATTAACATTAACCCGGATGGGGGAGTGAAAAGCGTATCCCTTGAAACAGAAAAGAATCTTAATGATGAGTTTAAAAAACGCTTGATGGATGCTGTCTCAGGTTGGACCTTCAGTGCCGCAGCAGATAGTATTGATCAAATTGTAATTGTACCGTTAGTATTTATATGCAGTAGACCATAAACTTTCCCTCGCTAAAAAAGGATAGCTGGGTAAGAATTACTTCTGCAAAACGGAAGTAGTTGATGTGTTGTAATAAAATTTAAAAATATGCCGCCAGAGGCGGTCAGGCTTACGCTATAACAAAAAATATCTCAAAAGAATGGCTGGTAACAGTCATGGTTGAATGGCAGTGCTTTTCGGGAACGTTTAGAAATGAAACTTTTAGAAACAAAATTAATTCACAACCAAGGAGGTAGAACATGCTCACAAACATAAAAACATTAATAGGAAGGCTAAGCTTTTTTAATAAAGTGCCTGGGCTTAATAAGCGGGAAAAGGATAACAGGCCACAAGAATTTAAAGCGTTTGAAACGGAATCTGATACGAGGCTTGCAGGGTTCATTTTTGCGTGCCTTTTACTGTTTTTCTCAGCCGGGATATATCTGACTCTAATGGACATTGTAATGGATATAATTTTAATTCCTGATGGTAAAACTAAATATTTTGAGGCAAAATTTATCTTCCCGAAGGACAAAAAAACACCCCCGAAAACAGCTGCTCATAGGATTAAAAAACCGCGTAATTCAAAAAAACCAGGAGGAGGACAGGGAGGACAGCAAAGAGGTAAACCAAAAGATATAACAGGAATGGGCTTGTTATACGAGGTGTCTTCAATTTCCAAATCATCAACGAATCAGGTCTTCAAAAAAATTAATGGAACTATTGAAAGATTGGAAACAACACTTTCTAAAATCGGAGTACTCAACAAAACCGGAAAAACGGTACTAGGAGGGCGTCAAGGGAAAACAAATGTTCCTTGGAATTCCGCCTATTCTGATCTTGAAGGCGATGGGGGCAGCCCTCTTGACGGATTGTTACCGCCTGGTGATGCTATCATTGCTGTAGATTATACAAAAAAACAAGCTACCGTTAAGAGCCCAAAAATCGTTACTTTTAACTCGCCGACTGCCAGAAGATCTGCGACATCAATTTTAAAAATAGTAAAATCCCGTATGCCGGGTTTACGCTATATATACAATAAACATCTCAAATATAATCCGGGTTTTAGAGGAAAAATCAATATTCGATTTGAAATTGCTCCTTCAGGAAAAACAGTAAGTGTGAAAATAATAAGCAGTACTACGGCGGTACAAAAGTTTGACTATGAAATAAAAAACCGGGTACGAAGTTGGCGTTTTACGCCCATTGAAGGAAAAGGAAATGATATTGTAACGATACCCTTTACCTTTTCAGAATAAATACAATTAATCTTTGCAATTCGGGTGCTGTAAAAATTATTTTATCTCTGGTTTCAAAATGGTTGTCTATCTAATTTTTATAGTACTTGCTTTTGCTGTAATGGGGCTTTCTGCTGAAGGGGAGTCTGTTGACACAGCAGAGAACTCAACATCATCAACCTCAATTTTTCTAGTCATTCATGGCGGGCATTCTGGGATTGTACTCAAGCAGCGTGATATTATTAATTTGGACTGGCCAATTGACTCCACTTTTAAACAGAGCGAATATATTGAAGTGGGCTGGGGAGACCGAAATTATTATATGAATTCCGACCACTCTCTAAGTACAACTTTAAAAGCTCTTTTTCTACCCACAAAATCTGTGTTGCATGTTGTTAGTGTCAAAGGTCAAATTAAAGATGAGTTTTCCGAAAGAACTCTTTTAGAGTTTAAAGTAACCAAAGCAGCAGTCAATGAATTATATGATTATATAAAAACTAAATTTGAATTTGATACTAATGGCAGGCAGTCTCCTTTGGCCAAAGGGCTTTATGGAGAAAGTCATTTTTATGCAGGTAAAGAATATTTTTATTGTCTCAAAACATGTAATACCTGGTCGGGAAAAGCTTTGCGGGTAGCAGGCGTAAGGGTTAACACCTTTTTTCTTTTAACGGCAAGAGCATTGCAGCGGCGTTCCAGTAGGTATTCTAATTACGGATGATGTCGGTTTGTAAGCTTAAAACTGTAAATGATTGATTTACATGTACTGGCACCGCTTTCACCATTATCTGATAATGCTCTTCCATAAATGTTTGGTAGAACTTAAATGTCTGTTGGTAATTATGGCGCATGACCAGAAAAAGGTCTGGATTATCAACTAAATCAAGATAAAAATCATCAACACCAAAGCCTTGTAAACGTTTAAGCGCGGGCGGGGTTCGTTCGGTTACTCCAAGATCAAAACTCATGAAACTTTGCAAAAAGGTTAAGTCACCAAATGGAGATACTTGTTCCCAGGGAATACCTGTGCCCCAACCAACAAATAATTGAGATTGCCGGGGGGTAAGGTTTTGGATATCGTTTTTAAAGGTTTCTTGTTGCCGGATGTTTTGGTCCGACTGATTGTAGAAATCATAAAAAGAAAAATGGAATAGAAAGAGAATGGCTAAACAGCTAAAGGAAAATATTATTTTTCTTAGTCGACTGAAAGGACGGGATATCATTATATCAGGAGATAATGACCATATTGGCAGTATTGCCAGAAATGCAATAATACTTGCATAGACCCGCTCAGGCGCTGGCTTTTTGAAAAAATAAAGATATATGAGCATAGACAGAGAAATGAAAACTGCAAGGCCAAGCCTCGTAAAAAAAATATTCCTCCCTAAAAATGTAAAACTGAAAATAAGCCCTAAAAAAAGGAGTGCCTTTAGTACAAATAAGTTTTTTAAAGGATAAGCAACGGTGCGTAACATCTGGGTCACACTCACCTTAAAATCTCCAAAGGAAATTTGAGAAATAAGAGATTCTAAGTTGCTCTGGCTGTAAAGCGTATCATCCATAAAAAACCAGTGTATGAACATTTGATAATCATTTTCAGAAAGGCCTGCCTGTGAAAGGAGTGTGGCTTTATGGGCGGGTTCCAGTTTTTCCAGTGTTTTATAGTCAATAAACTTTACTATTAATGGCATAAAACTACGAAAACCATCCCATTCTTTTTTAGAGGCGTATTGTGAGTTGTTATAGAATTGTAATGAAAAACAAAGAGCCAAAGTCATAAGCGCTATGATTGCTGGAGAAAGTAATTGTCTGAACCTGAGGCTCAATACACCGGCTAAACTAACAGTGAAACAAAGGCCGGTTGCCATAATAAACGGCTCCCATCTCACCATGCTTCCCAGGCAGACACACAAGATCCCGGTTATAGTTTCAGGAAGACTAAGAGACGGATTGTGAGTATTTCTCCCTAGCCGATAAAACATGATTATCCAGCCTGCCATACATAACAATGCCGCAGCAATGGTATATTGGAGATTAAGAAGCAAATGGATCCCTAAAAGCAGGAAATATCCCAGATAGAGCGGTAAGGTGATGTTTTTAATTCTCGATTGCAAGGCCAGGTATAAAAAAATACAGTGAGACAGAAAGAGGCAAACAACCAGATATAAACCATACCAGGGGATATTAAGATTAAACAAGTACAGCCTTTTTAATAATGCCCCTAAGAGAATGTTTGAAAAGAGTACCAATTCCTGAGGTTGGGAATAAGCCGAAATTCCTGAAGCCCATAGCATTATACCAACATCGTCATTGGTGATAAATCGGGGTGTAAAGAAAAGATAGGTACCCAGAAATAAAACTGCGTTGATTGCCACTGCTGCCAGAAAGGGTTTATGTAAGCACATAGACCAAATCTTATAATTCAAGGTTTTTTTTAAGGGTTTAAACGTTTGCTGATATATTCGGAAACGACATCTTTGGCATAGCACAATACCTGTTCATTTGAATCTTCCGGAGTAGAAAACTGAGGGGTTTCGAGAATATCAGTAACCATTTCACACCACCAGGTGGTGTGCAGAGTGATTTTAATTGTTTGTTCATCAAATCCATGTGAAAGGAAGTCTGCTGGCCCTGGATCAATAAATCCCAAAGTAAGCTCTTCTGAAGAATCTACTACAAAAACTTTACTTTGGAGCCAGCCTATTAATTCTTTAATTTTTTCAGGTTGCATATTTACTTCGGATTTACAGACTTTCAGCTGCCATTGAGGCGAGGGGGGAGCGTTCACTCTGGGTTAACAATACATGCCCAAAAAGAGATTCACGTTTTAACCTTTCTACGGTATATGAAAGACCATTAGAATTTGCATCGAGGTAGGGATTGTCTATTTGTTCAGGATCTCCGGTCATAACTATTTTTGTACCATCACCGGCTCTGGATACAATGGTTTTAATTTCGTGGGGTGTTAGATTTTGTGCTTCATCAACAATAAGGAATTGGTTGGGAATACTGCGCCCCCTGATATAGGTAAGTGCTTCTACTTCTAAAAGATTTGATGATTGTAAATCTGCGGCTTTTAAGATTTTATCCTTTTTCTTGTTAATAGCATTCAGCTCTGTTTTACCTCTGGAAAGAATAAACTCCAGGTTATCAAATATTGGCCGCATCCAATAACCGAGCTTCTGGTCTTTACTTCCAGGTAAATATCCAATATCATTACCCATGGGGATGACAGGGCGGGCGACCAGCACTTTATCATATAATGGTTTAGAGCCGATGGTTAAATGCAACGCACAGGCTAAAGCAATAAGGGTTTTGCCCGTACCAGCAAGCCCAACAAGAGTAACCAGAGGAATACTGGGGTTCAGAAGAAGTTCAAAGGCAAACTGTTGTTCGGTGTTAAGAGGTTTAATACCCATACAACTTCTCTTTTCCCGAATAGTTACCAGGCCTTCTTTGTCCTCATCCCATTTGCAAAGAATGGGAGCTTTATTGTCATCACAATCTTCTATTTTAACCAAGGCCAGTTCGTTACTGTAAAAGGATAAACCTTTGGGGGCAATTGCACCATTATTATACAATTGCCCGCATTCTTCCTGGGGGATGGTTATTTCTTTCCATCCTTTATATAACTGGCTATATTCAACCTTTTGCTTTTCATAATCTTGAGATTTGATTCCCAGAGCGTATGCTTTAATGCGGGCATTTACATCTTTTGAAATAAAAAAGACCAGGTTACCAGAACGCTGCAAATCAAGAGCTACTGCCAGGATTTTATTATCAGAAATATCAGTTTCCATATCTGGCATTTCTTTGAAATCCGGTGCAAAGGCAATTTTAAGTTTGCCACCATTAGCCATTTTAGCGCCTTTGTTTAAGGCTCCCTTTTTAATCAGGCTGTCAATTTGTCTCAGGACTTGCCGGGCATGCATTCCTTTTTTTTCAGAATCGCTTTTAAAACGGTCAAGTTCTTCAATAACCGTAAAGGGAATGACGATAATATTATCTGAAAAAGAAAATAAACTGGCTGGATTGTGCAATAAAACGTTAGTATCTAAAACGAAATATTTTGTCATAAATCCTCCGGTTAAACAAGTACATCATTTACAATGAATATATATATCTGACAGTAGCTAAGGCAAAACATATAAAAGGATGCCATGGAAAAAGGGACGAATATCGCATCTGTAGGCTGTGAGATGGTATATCTACCAGAGCCCTATTAAAAAGGTTATGCCAGCACTAAAATAGGGGGTCATAATAGCATCACCTGTTTCGGAATCCGTACCGATATAAACTCCTGATTCACCGTGAAAGCGCAATCGGTCTCCGGCTCCAATTTTCAAAAATGGAGATGCGAAATAGTCCTGCACAATATTACCCATAAAATCTGCATTATGACTCATATTCCACCATCCTAACGAGCATCCCACATCTAAAATCCAGGGTTCAGAATTATAAAATTCATAGGAATAGGTTAACCCATAGCCAATAAACGCCGCAGTACTTCCTTCGTCAGTACCCTTCCAGGTATCACCAAACACGAGCCCGGTATAATGCTTATTGTATTTAATTCCCAGTCGCAATTTGTAGGCATAAAATTTGTCTAAAATTTTAAATGGAACCGCTAAATCAGTTGCCAGATTCCACTTATACTGTTTTTCTTCTACATAGATATATTTTTTTTGATTTTTGGCATGCAGTTGTGAATCTGGGGGGGCAGTTTCTTTTTTGCTTTTTGTTTTATCTTCTGGTCCTTTTAAATTGTTGGAAGAATCGGTAGAATTGAGAGAATCTGTTTTAGCAGACAATCCTTTATATTTTTGTATACCTTTTGTTGGGGGAACATTAGATTTAGCTATTTTTTCAGCTACTAAGGGTATGGTTTCGGTGAGTAAGTAGTCAAGGCCTTTTGTTACATTTTCATGCACATTCCCAAGTTCTTTTTTTTGAGAAATACTTATAATTCTGAGTGTAAAGAGATAGTTTTGGTTGAATTTGAATATGCGACCGGAAACAATAATATCAACCTGCAGGAAAGTGCCAATTTCAATCATGCATTCAAGGGCCGTACACCAGGTAAGTTCCGGTTTATGGGTTTTTAGCAACTCATAACGGTCAGCATATTCCTTTATATGATATTTATTGGTTTTGGCTAGTTCCGAGGTGAGTTTATCAAATATTTTTTTAACTCTTTTGGCAGAAATAGATTCGGACTCAAGTGGAAGTATTGCAATATTTTGTTGTTCTTCAGCCGATGCCAAACTGAAAATAAGCACGCTGAGGATTAGAGAACCAGTGAGCTGTCCTGGTATTTTTTTCATGTTCATCCTGATTCCGGACAAGCCCGCCTTCCGAAGCACGCTTCCTGCGGAGAGCAGGCCGGAATGACTAGTTCGGGAGCATATAACTTGAAAAAACTTCCTGGATATACCATTAGAGCATTTTAAAAACATATACCAACATCAAATATTAAAAAATAAATAAAAAATGAGAAAAATAGAGTTTTAATTTGTTTTAATAGTATAGTATAAAATTGTATCCTTGATAATGTCGAACAAAAAATCTTAATATGCTTTTGTGAAAGCTAATTGAAATTATATGGAATACACTTCAATAAGTTTACCCAGTTATAAAAGTGATATTGTAGAAGTAGATCCCGTTAAAGAAAGAGATCTGGCGCTTAGTAGCCTTTTAGACAAGTTTTCGATTCTTACCCTGACTCTGGGGAGTCTGGCTATGACCTTTTCAATATTTCGGGTCACCCATCAGGGCTGGCACCCCAGTATTTTTATTGATTTAGCCTTTTTTGGTTTGGTGGTCCTGCTTTTATCAATCCGACGCTTTTTGCCTTTAAGAGTCGTTTACAGTACTTTGCTGCTGCTGGTTAGTATGCTGGCTATCATGGATTACCTTCTTTTCGGGTTGGCCCATATTGGATTCCTCACCTTTGCGGTATCTTCATCAGTACTGGGTGCCATTTTTAGTTTTAAAGTAGCGTTAATTTCTTTTGGATGTAGTAGTTTCCTGGTAGCGTGTTTGGGAGTAGGCGCTTATTTGGGCTTAATCCCCATTATTCCACTGTCTGCCGGGTATCTTAATTCTCACCAAACCTGGCTGAATCATATTACCAGCTCTGCGGTGTATACGGCCGTAATGCTGATAACTCTGGGGAGTGTTTTTAATAGACTTACTGAAGCTGCTAAAAGGCTTATGCGACAGTCACAAAAATTGAGTGACAATGAAAAGCGTTATCGTTTACTGGCGGAGAATATGCGGGAAGTAGTATTTGTCCAGGATATGGATTTCAATCTTACTTACATCAGCCCTTCTGCCCAACGTTTTTTTGGTTATACTCCAGAGGAACTCAAAGTGAAATGGCTGAAAGACGTCATGACCCCTCTCTCATATGCCACTGCTATGGATGTATTTTCAAAATTTCCAACCAATATTACCGGGCAACAAAACTTTGATATGCCCATCATGGAATTTGATTTTGTACGCCAGGATGGGTCGGTATTTGTTGGTGAAATACAACCTGTTTTGGTGAGAAATAATAAAGGTGACCTGGTGGGGTGGCAGGCGATACTCCGGGATATTTCTGAAAAGAAAAAGGCCGAAAGGGAGCTTCTTTCTACAGTGCAGGAAAAAGAAGTTTTATTGCATGAACTATATCACCGTACCAAAAATAATATGCAAATTATTAACTCAATGCTTGATTTACAGGCTTCTTATTTTACCGAAAAAAGGACTGCTGAAGTTTTTAAAGATATTCAGAACCGAATACGTGCCATGTCTCTTGTGCACCAAAAACTAAATCAGGAAAGTAAATTATCTACGATTAATTTAAAGGAATATTTAAGCGAAGTTTCCAAAATTCTTGTGGATTCATATGCACATGAGACCAAGGACATTAGCCTTGACTTGAATCTGGCGTCTGTTTCTGTCTCTGTTGATACCGCAATTCCCTGTGGTTTGATATTGAATGAATTATTGGTGAATGCACTCAAGCATGCTTTTACCGGCAAGTCAAACGGTCTTATTAGCGTAACCGCAATTAAAGAAGAAGATGGACAGATGGTTCTGGAAGTATGTGACAATGGGAACGGAATGCCAGAAAATCTGGAAATTTCAAAGGTGGATTCATTTGGCCTTAAAATTATTTATGCTTTGGCAGAAAGACAGTTACAGGGAACGGTAACTTACACTCAAAAAGATAACATGGGTGCGCAATGTATCATTAGTTTCAAAGACAGAGCATAGATTATTTTATTATGACTACTTCCGCTGAACAAAAAATGCAAATACACCCAAACCATGAAAGAAAACTCGCTATTTCCGAACTCCTGGACAGGTTTTCAGTCGTTGCACTGAGTCTGGGTACCCTAGCTTTTTGTGCTTCTGTTTTTAGAATAGTTTATCAAGGCTGGCATCCAGGCACCATTATTGATATTGCATTTTATTTTCTTGTTCTTTTGTTGTTAATCGTCAGGCGTTTTGTTTTACTGTCATTTGTGTGCGGGGCTTTAACCGTTATCTTAGCTATCACTGCATTATCCGACTATGTTTTGTTTGGACTTGCTCATGCCGGTTTTTTGAAGTTTGCTGTTTGTTGTATTCTTACAACTATGAGTTTTAATTTGCGCACGGGGTTGTATACACTTTTTTCATGTGTGTTTGCAGTCTCTATTGTAAGTCTATGCAGTTATTTGGGGATGTTGCCTCTTTTCCCGGTTGACGAATTTTCTTTAAACTCTCCTGTTAACTGGGTATATCATCTGGCGGTATCAATTACCTTTACTATCGTTATGCTTATTACTTCAGTAAGCATCTATAATCGCCTCGTTCATTCTCTTGGTGTATTAGTCCGGCAATCTGAAAAAATAAAAGAAGACGAAGAACAATACAGGCTGTTAGCAGAAAATATGCGTGATGTTGTATTTGTCCAGGATATGAATCAATCGCTTATTTATATTAGCCCTTCAGCAGAGAAATTATTCGGGTATCGTACCGAAGAAATGGCAAAATTTTGGATTGAAGGGGTACTTACCCCGGATTCTCAAGAAAAGGCCAGAGATGCATTCAGAAAATTCGGAGAAGCATCTGCATTACAGAATATTGAAATTCCAGAAATGAATTTTGATTTTGTCCGGCGAAATGGTTCCATCTTTCATGGAGAAATGCAGCCGGTCTATTTCAGGAATAATGAAGGCAATTTACTTGGATTACAAGCAATACTCAGAGATGTATCTGAACAAAAAGAATCAAATGAGCGCCTGATTGATTCTGTACAAGAAAAAGAAGTACTGTTACGGGAATTATACCATCGAACCAAAAACAATATGCAGGTAATAACTTCCCTCCTGGCCATGCAAGCATCTTATTTCCGGGATACCCCCACAGAAGGTGTCTTTAAAGAAGTACAAAGCAGAATACAGGCGATGTCTCTTGTACATCAGAAACTGTACCAGAGACGTAAATTATCCAATATCAACTTAAAAGAGTACCTGAATGAATTATCCCAAATATTATTAAGAAGTTATGCATCTAAAAAAACTGAGATCATTCCTGACCTGAAATTAGATAATGTTTTAGTATCAATAGATGCTGCTATACCGTGTGGGCTTTTATTAAACGAACTAATGACAAATTCTTTAAAACATGCCTTCACAGATATGGAAAAGGGCATCATTGGGGTGGGGCTGGAGAAGTTGGAAAACGAAGAAATTGTGTTAACGGTATTTGATAATGGGGTTGGCCTTCCTGATTTTATTGAAATAAAAGAATGGAATTCTTTTGGGTTGAAAATGATTGGTATTCTGGCCGAAGAGCAACTGAAGGGGACCATTAATTTTGATACTGATATGGGTACCGGAACACGCTGTACCATACGTTTTAAAGATGTTCTGATCTGTGAACTGAAGTAGCTGTAATAATGTATACTCATATCGAAGTTTTGCTGTTCAACTTAATACTATTATAAGGCCTTTTATTGTTTTGGAAATATCTGTAAAAAAAAAGTATCCGGCGCCGTCCACCGTATTTGAAAGAAATCCCGCTATTGATACCAATAAGGAAAGCAAGGAAGCTCTTGCCAGACTGTTGGATAAGTTGGCGATAATTTCCATAATATTTGGTACGGTGGCTCTGGTTTTTTCTTTATGGAGAATCCCTGCTATTGGATGGCACCCCAGTATTTTCATTGATATCTTTTTTTATATATCTGGTATTGGTGTCTTCCTCTTTAGAGGTCGAACTTCCTCCTTAACAACTTCAGTTCTACTCATTGCAATTGTTACTCTGGTTAATCTGGCAAATTATCTTACGCTTGGATTAGCTCATACCGGATTTTTACTTCTCACTTCCTGTTGTGTGTTTGTTGGGGCTCTTTTTGATTTGAAAGCGGGTCTGATTTTCCTTCTCTTTTTTGTAATTGTGTGTTTAAGTATGGTAGCAGGAGTTTACGTAGGTTGGTTGCCATTATGCCAGGTTCCAGACTCTTATTTTTCATCTCTTCCGAGCTGGTTATATCACATATCTCTTTCCACTTTATTTACTACCCTTATTTTAATAACCGTAAGTAGTATCTACACACGCCTTGTACATTCATTAAATGTTATGATGAATCAACAAGGTGAATTGAAAGAAAACGAAAATCAATACCGGCTTTTAACTGAGAATATGCATGATGTGGTATTTATCCAGGATTTAAACATGGGACTGATTTATATAAGTCCTTCCGGTGTAACTCTATTTGGGTATTCTCTTTCAGGATTAAAAAAACGTTGGGCAGAAGGAATTATGACCCCTGAGTCGTTTGCACAGGCACAGCGTGTTTTTTTGGAAATGAGTAGTAAAAAAAATGTAAAAGAAGGTGATGTACCCGTCCTGGAATTTTCTTTTGTTCGGAAAAATAAAACCGTGTTTCCGGGGGAAATGCATCCGGTAATGGTTTTGGATGGAAATGGGAAACTGATTGGTTGGCAGGCCATGCTTCGGGATATATCAGAAATGAAACATTCGGAAGCAGAACAGCGAAGAAACGCAGAAGAGCAGGAAATACTCTTACGGGAATTATATCATCGTACTAAAAACAATATGCAACTTATTAATTCGCTGCTTTCTCTTCAGCTTTCCTACATCAAAGATGAAAATGCCACGCGGGTGGGTGAGGAAATTAAATGCCGGATACACGCTATGTCATTAGTCCATCAGCAATTGTATCAATCGAAGGAGTTTTTCAGTATTAATCTTAAAACTTATATCAGTAAATTATGCCAGGTATTATTGGATACGTACTCCATGCACCAAACAAAGATAGATTTACAGTTACATCTTCAGGAAATATGTGTAAGTATGGATACCGCTATACCTTGTGGTCTCATATTGAATGAATTGCTGATAAACGCTCTTAAATATGCTTATACTGACCAGCACAAAGGAACACTTGAGGTTAAACTTTTTTGTAACTCCAATAATAACATCATATTATCTGTAAAAGACAATGGACAAGGGTTACCGGTTAACCAGGATGTTAACAACCTAACCTCATTTGGTTTTCAAATCATACAGTTGTTGTCAGAAAGAGATTTGCATGGGAGTGTGGTATTTAATTCGGAGCCTTCTTTAGGAACATCCTGTGTAATTTCTTTTAATGATGTAAGCCCCTATGGATATCATGAATAAGATAAACGTGCATACGGGAATGGTTGACCCAAAAGAATCATTCAATATAGCTACGGCCTCTTTACTGGATAGGTTTAGCCTCATAACGTTGTGGGGTGGGGGACTTTTATTTTTGTTTACCCTTTTCAGGGGTTTTATTCAGGGTTGGAATGCCAGTATTATATTGGATATGCTGTTTTATATGACTACTGTTGTGCTGTTACAGTTAAAAAGAAAATTGGGAATTCATCTGGTATGTGGGTTTCTCACTGTCCTGGTGGGTGGCTTTGCGATTGCTCATTACATCTTATATGGTTTGGTCCTGGGTGATTTTTTAAAGCTGACTGTTTGTTGCCTGGTTGTAGGGGCGACCTTTTCGCTGAGAACCGGGCTGTTTACCCTTATTCTCAGTATTTGCCTTGCAATTGCCGTTGCTCTGGGAGCACACTATGGAGTGTTTCCCTTATTAATTTTTCCACCTGACTATATGGTCTCGTCCTGGACCTGGATTGCTCATATTTTAATTTCGGCAGTTTTAACAGCTGTTATGCTGGTGATCGTAACCAGTATGTATCCACGCATCTTTGCTACGTTAAACGATTTATCCCGTCAGGCAAAAAAGTTAATTGAGAGTGAAAAAAAGTTTAGATTGATTGCGGAGAATATGCGGGAAGTGGTGTTTATCCAGGATATGGAACTGCAACTGAAATATATCAGCCCATCTGCAGAGCCGTTCTTTGGTTATCCCCTGGAAGAAATCACAAAACGTTGGATGAAGGCTTTACTCGTCTCGGGAGATACAAAAAAAGCGGATACCTTTTTTAGAAAATATGATTCAACTGAGTTTAAGAAAAATATTATCATACCGAAGCTGGATCTTGATTTTATTCGAAAAGATGGAACGACCTTAACGGGTGAAATTCAACCTTTTTTCTTAACAGACAAAAAAAACAATTTGATTGGGATCCAGGCTGTTATAAGAGATGTTTCTGAAAAAAAAGAAACGGAAAGAAAAAAACGTAAAGCCGTAAAGAAAAAAGAATTTCTTATTAATGAACTTTTTCAAAGAACTGAAAAAAACATTGAGTTAATCAATTACATGGTGTTACTACAGGTGCCTGTATACGCTGGTACTCCAACCGCTGGTTTTTTAAAAGATGTACAAATAAGATTTCGTGCAATGTCTATGGTCCACCAGAAATTGTCTCAAAACAACGAAAGATCTAAAGTAGCCCTCAAAGAGTATCTCGGGGAACTGGCGGAGTTTTTGATGAAAGCCTATTCGGCTCCTGAGAAGACCATTAAACTTCGTCTAAACCTGGATTCTATTACGGTTTCTTTGGAAAATGCAACCCCTTATGGTTTGCTTTTAAATGAGTTATTAGTTAATGTATTTAAGCATGCCTTTAAAGGCAGGCAGACGGGAAGTATTGATGTACAGCTTATTAAAACAAAAAATGGTGGTTTAGAATTGTCTGTGATTGATGATGGAATTGGCTTGCCGAAAGAAATTAATATCAATTCTGCCAAAACATTTGGTTTTAACATCTTAAGAACCCTTGGAGAAAAGCAATTGGGAGGAGAATTATCCATAGACTCCAGCCCTGATAAGGGGTGTTCTTTCAAACTCATTTTAAACCAGGGTGGATTATCCGGGAGAGCCAATTAACTATGAAAGCAATATTTCTAAAAAATCAAATGCCCCTTATATCCTTAGGAGTACTATTGGCAATGAGCTTTGTGTTAGCTCAAAAACAGGAGGATCCTGTTCATATTGTAGCCCTGGAAGTGGAGTCTGGAACAAAAAACAATTCAGTATCCCTAACCTGCTTTTTGAAAATAACCCCTCCTTACCATGTAAACAGCGATTCGGTTGCACGCCCAGGCCTTATCCCCACAAAATTAGTTCTGTCTGATTCTGGATTAGGCTTTTGTAACAAAAAGACCTTTCCCAAACCCGATACATTGATATTATTTTCTGAGCACATGCTCGTTTTTGATGGCGAAATCACCTTTACCCAGGAGTTTGTGCTGAAGCCAAACGTCCGTTTCCCAGTATCGATGTTATTTCAGTATCAGTCCTGCGATGATGAGATGTGCTATCCCCCTGAATTTCGCAAAATCATAATTAATCAGCTGAAAGTAAATGGGTACCAGGCTGTTTATTGAATACGTGTTTCACACGTATTATAATTTCTCAGGGTAGTATATTGAATAACTAAAAAAGAATTATTTGGCCGCTAGAAAAGCGCTTTCCATAAGGTCTTGCTCTGCTTTGGGGATTTTGAGCTTCCGCGCATGGGACGGCCAGTTCGTTACTGCATTTTTCACATCCTGCATTATATCCTTTGCCTGTTTATTATTTACACGAAAGAGTTCCGCCACTTCCAGAGCAAGGTCCAGATCTAATGCGTTACTGTTTTCGTTGATATTAAGACTCAATCCGTGCCCGTCGGGATTGGGGTTAATATCATAGGCGGGAGCCAGTGTCCATCCGGTCTTACCCATAAGGAAACCGTGATTGCGCAGGTGATCATCTGTGTTGCTGATGCAAATGTTGAAAACAATACGGCGCCATAATTGCTTCAGGTCGGCAGTTACTCTGGTTCCCTGTTGGGACAGGAACTCGGCTATTTCCAGATAACTGGCACCTTCTGCAGCGTCAGCTCCGTCAGTATGGCCAAGCATGGTCATGGCCGATGCAAAATGGAGTCGCTGGCCCTTACTATCGCGGTCAAATCTTTTACTGAGGAAGGTGTGAAACGGACCGGTGAGTTTTATTGCTTTGGTTTCCGGCACCTGGATGCCCGCAAGTGCGGCGACTTCATGGACAAGCTTTTCCCATGCACCCATGTTCCATTCATCCCTAAGACTAGGAAATTTAGCTATCCAAAGTTCTTTATTCTCATCAAGAACTCCTGCCTTTGGCCGGGCACCTCCCAGTGATGAACCAGGGGCTAGAAGCATGTTCAGCCATTGCTCCTGGTCGGGGGTATCAAAGGCGTCTTGCTTTTCAATCTGTAGGCTGGCAAATTCAAGCTTGCGAAGCCTGGAGAAGGGCGGTGCGGCAAGTGTTTCGTCATTGTTTATAAAGGGACCTGATGTATTCTCTTTGAAGCGTAATGCTCCAATCCGATAGGTATCAAAAACGCCAAGCAGGTAATCCATTTCAAAAAGTTTACGTGCAGGCCGCTTCTCTTTCCTGGCATAGATGGCTTCACGCCTTCGCATAAGAAGCCGTCCCCACCTGTCCGGGGAACTGTCCAGAAAAATGCCGAAATTTTGTTTTTTCTCGGGAAGAAATTGTGGACCCGTGAAAAATCGGATATCAGGGTCGAGTTGATGGGCAAAACCAGAACGAAGCCAGTTTTCGCTACAGGAAAATTGAAAAATTTCTTTGCCCCGTATCAGAGATGATGTGAGAACACCCAGCAATTCCGGGTGTTCCAGGCTTACCCAATGGGCGTATACATATACTTTTTTGCCTTCTGCCATCTGGTTTATTCCTGTGATTTAGGCGCCCTGGCCCTGATTGGAAGACCTGCATCCTGCAGCTTTCTTCCCAGAGTATCATCAAGGGCAACTTTCTGCAGGTCTTCTTCCAAGCCCAGCACAAACAGAACCTGCGTATAAGCTCCTATAGCAACACTGGGAGCCCCGCTCTCAATAGCCCCGAGGGTTGCCCGACTGATGTTGGCTCGCTCTGCCACCATGGCCATACTCAACTTCCTGCGCAAGCGGGCAAGCTTAAGATTATTGCCCAGTGCGAACAGAGCTTTTTGCGCCCTTGGCAATAGAATGTTTTTCTTTGATTTCATAATGTATAATATTATATGCTTTATATTGTTTAATGTCAATAAAATAATACGTTAATGGATAAATTAAAAATTGGTCGGACCAAGTGAAAGTCCTTTTTTCGGCTAATTTCCTCAAAAACAGGCCTGTTTTGGCTTGAAAGTACCCCTTAGAGAGCTATAAAAGTCCCTGTTTTGACCTTCTAACACGGAAATGTTATTTAAAAACAGGTGAAGTCAGCCGGAACTTTCAAGGCAAACCGCAAACAAACATCGTGGCCTGGGATCAGGTAACGACGATGTGTACCGCTACGACAACAACAATAGCAATGGTTTCTCCATCCGCTGCATCCAGCACCTGGAAAATTAGCTGTGTCAAAGGGCCCGCGTAGCGGGAGCATTGACATGGCGTATGGTCCGCAGGTACAATAGCCCTAGCGGAGACTAAAGCTACACGGGCCCTTCTTTCCGTAACCTGCCGCATTATCAGGAGCTGATGACGTATTTGCAAAAAAAGGAAAGACCGGAGATTTTGGACAGCTAAAGTTTAAAATGTCTTTATACAGCATGATTGGTATTTCATAACAACCGATTTAACGATAGGCATAAATAATTCCAATTTTCAACGATAAGCAATACTTTTTACCGTCAAAACAGTAAATGTTATAGAATTTCAGCGGCTCTTTATCAGTCACTTTGCCGGCAATAATCAATATGAAAAAATAATCAGGGCCCTGGCAGAGCATGGACCGATGGGCCGGGATACATTAATCAAAAAATTAAAATCGTCAAACGGCGGTACATTCTCAAAAATGTTGAAAGACCTCATAATGGCAGGGTTTATTGAAAAAGTCCATCCTATAGATAAAAAAACCGGGGGCAGGCTATTTTTACTGCGCCTGCAGGATGAATTTCTGCATTTTTATTTCCGGTTTATTTTCCCAAATATTAACGCCATTGAAACAGGCACCATTAAAGGATATGAATATCTTACCGGCCCGGTATATACATAATGGCGGGGTTATGCCTTTGAACGGATATGCCGAAAACATGTGCAACAAATTGCTAAACATCTGGAGTTTTCCGGTATCAGTTATTCATTCGGCTCCTGGTTCAAAAAAAATGAAGCCCAGGTCGATTTGGTTATCAAGCGCGCCGATAACGTATTAACGGTCTGCGAAATGAAATACACCGAACAGATAAAAGGAGCTGAGCTAATCCGGAGCTTTGAGAAGAAACTGGCCGCCCTGCAGACAACCTTCAACCTTCCACTCCAGAAAGTTTTATTACTGGGCCGTCCAACAAAATTACCTGAGAAGATAACCGGCTATTTTGACAATATTATCTTTTTTAACGAACTGTTTTAATCGGGCAAACCGCAAATAAACATAGCTGCCGGGGGCCGGAACCTCCGTCATAAAACTGAAATAAAGTCCAAAAAATTTGCCTGTGTAATGACCTCGAATTCACTTTGTGGATATATAATCAATAATTCATAGAAACCAGCCATTGGGCGAAAAAGGGATTGATGAATTTATATGCTCCGTTGGAGACAAACAAAATTTTTAATTCTTCCAAACGTTTGAGCGATTTTTTTATTGTGGTCGGGTGGGTAATGCCGGATAAGGTGATGAATTCTTTTGACATCGTATTTTTCCCTCCCGCTTTGGCAACCGTCCGTAGACATTTTATCTGGATAGCAGTGAGACGGTTCAGGCTTATGTCGTAACCTTTCCGCTCCGTGGCAAAAATACGCTGAAGCGCTGATATGAGTGAGCTTTCCTCAATTTGGGAGTGTTCTTCAGCCACTTCTACTATAGCAGAACATAACTGTTGTGTATCACCGGGATTGTCCGCAGCAATATCCAGGATTCTTTCGATTGTGGCCTGTGAGACCTTTAATCTGGCCTTATGAAATTTCTTTATAAGAAAGCTGCTAAAAACCTGACGTTCGATTGACCCAACTTCTAAAGGCAGGGCGGATTTAAAAAACGGACTATCATGATCAGTGAAAATCGTATGCATATCATTACGGATGCTACCGCAAAACACAAAAGGAAGTGTTTGTAAAAATTGAATTTTACTCCGCATGATGGCGAGAATTTGTGCTGCATTGTCAAGCTTGCGGATATCCTGAAATTCATCAAATACGACAACAGTATTGCGTAATTCACGACCTGCAAAAAGGTCCATCATACTATTCATAGAATCAGGCTTGAGATTTGCTCCTCCGGCAATAGTAACGGTCGGCATGCCGCTTAAAGGATCAACGGTCAGTGCCGGCCGAAGGGCTGCCGTCTTTGATAGCAGAGTCTGAACTATACCGCTATGTATATTGGCCAGCCCGTTCAACATCCGCGAAATCACATCATCCACTGTCCTGACTTCAAATAAATCGATATAAGCCAACTGCTTTTTAAGATGCGTTGTCATTTCTTTAATAAGGGATGTTTTGCCTGTGCGACGTTCACCTTCAATGTATGTATTCTGGCCGGAAAGAATCCGTGACCCCAGTTCTTTTTCCAGAGCTGACCTGGAACAATAATCACTTTTTGTTACTACCTGACCATATTTAAACGGATTCATATTTTATCCTGTTCATCGCTAAGAAATAAAAAAAATATTAAACCAAATAGTTTAACTCCTAAAAGTATACTATAGTACACTAAACAGTGCAACACTGTTTGGTGTACTTTGTGTTTTAACTTGATAAAAAATTGCTCGGACCAGGTGAATGCCCATTTTGGGCTAATTTCTTCAAAAACAGACCTGTTTTGGCTTGAAAGTGCCCCTTAGAGAGCTATAAAAGCCTCATTTTTGACCTTCTAACACGGAAATGTTATTTGAAAACAGATGAAGTCAGCTGGTACTTTTAAGGCAAACCGCAAACAAATATGGCTGCCGGGGGCCGGAACCTCCGTCATTATAGGTTTTCTGCCTAATTACTTCTTCCGCGTTTTCGCGTACTGGTTTTTGGTAATACTGATACTTCCTTTAGTTGTCATACCTGCCTCCCCGGCTTCACCAGAAACACGCGATTGTCCCTGTCAAACTCTTCAATGGCCCGATCCGTAAAACCTGTTTTTGATATGTATACATACCGGTAGGCAGAAAGTTTGCCCAGAAAAGCTTTAACCTCTTTTACTCCCGCCGCTTTGCCTTTCCATTTTATTTCAAAAGCCCAGAGCTTTCCCCTGAGTGTCCAGCCCGCAAGGTCTATTTCATTTCCCCTTTCAATATGGTTTTTGCACAGGTCTTTGAATTTTGGAATTTTAATTCCCCACAACATTTTGCCCTGATGGCTTGAAACAGTATAATAGAACTCGGTCTCCTTACTTTTGCCCAACTCTGTCGATACCCGGTAGAACTTTTCCCGCAGGTCATCGACCTGTTTTTCGTAGTATTGGTTTTTGTTATACTCATACAGCTCCATATCTGAAAACTTGTATCGGAGAAAAAATTTAAAAGGCAAATGACAAAAATGATACGACCCTTCCTGCCGGTATAAAACATCAACCGAATCAAGCATCCTCAAGGCATTATGGACCTCTTCGGGGCGCTTTCCCATTTTCCGGGCCAGATCGGAGACACGGGGCGGTGTATCCTCTCGACAAAGATGCTTCAACACCTCTTTTACCACACCGCTACCCCTGGTCTTACTGAGCGAATCGTTAAGCCAGTATTCATAAAAATTATAAAGCACTCCGGCTTTATTAAACACCAGTTATTTAAAATTATCGCAAACTACTGTACAGAGGCAGGAACTTCAGCCTTTGCTCCTGAAGCACTTCAACATTCCGGGTTGAGAGGACTACCCCGAAAGGAGCGTCTTTAAACTGTATCAGCGCCTGATGCATACTTCTCAATCTGCCAGCCTTTCCGCTTTTTACTTCAACCGGGACAACCGGGTTGTGCTCCATCAGGAAATCAATCTCTGCAGCCCCTCCCTGTTCCTGTCTTGTCCAGTAGAATATTTCAGGTTGAGCGAATGTTTGGCCCGCTGTCAACTCCTGGCCCGCAAACTGTTCCGCTAACGCTCCCTCATAAGCGGCCATTAAATCCGCTTCAAGAATGGATTCTTCAAAGCTTACACCACAGGCCGTTTGCATAAGCCCGATATCCAGGAAGATGAGTTTGAAGAGTTTCTGATTGCAGGATACCTTGAACGGATGCTCGCCGTTAGCGGCATACACCGGGTGTACCAGCAAAATTTTATACAGCTTCTCCAGTATAGCCTTTATGGTATCGCTGCGTTCCCCTTTCACCAACCCGGCATATTTTATCTGCCGGCCGACATTCCCGGCGCAGCTGTACAGCACCCGGGAAACAAGGTCTTTATCAGTCCTGGGATAATGCTTGGTGATATCTTCAATATAGCTGAAGAGAATAGAACGGTGTACCTCTGCTACGCTGGTGAAGGAAGACTCATCCAAAAAGGTCTGCACCGCTTCGGGCATGCCGCCTATGATATAATATTCTTTCAGATCCTCCAGCAATTTTTCATGGATCAGATCGGGAACCGGTTCTGTTGAAGACAAATCCGGAATAGACGATGTTAACGGGCCCGCATTTTTAGCCTGAAGAAATTCCATAAATGTAATGGGATACATCCAGTAAAATTCAATTCTTCCTACCGGAAAAGACAAATTGGTAAAATTGAGTTCGAGTAATGAACCGGCAGCTATAACGCAAATTTCCGGAAATTTTTCATAATAATACCGGAGTGCCAAAATTGCTTCCGGGCATTCCTGTATTTCATCAAAAAAAAGCAGGGTTGTTTCCGGGGAGAAAGGTATGCCGTGCAGAGCACATATCTGGGTGGTAATCTTTTTTACATCCAGGTCTTTTTGAAACAATTTTTTATACGAAGGCAACTCTTCAAAATCAATCTTGATATAGTGTTCAAAAGACTCTCCGAGCCGGTCAACAGAATAGGTTTTGCCGACCTGCCTGGCCCCGCGAATTATCAATGGTTTCCTCTTTTTCTTTGAAACCCATTGTGCGAGATAGTTATCAACTGTCCTTTTTATCATTTTTACCCCGTTAAAACAACTTACTATAGTATAATTTAACCCCCATAAAAATACAATATGATAGTATATTTAACCCCCTTAATTATACGTCTTAAATAATTCTGTCCGGTAAAAACTGGGGGAATTCAGGATTTTTCGTTGTTACATAAAAATTTAAAAATTTGGTCGGACCAAGTGAAAGTCCTTTTTTCGGCTAATTTACTCAAAAACAGACCTGTTTTGGGTTGATAGCATCCCTTAGAGAGCTATAAAAACCCCGATTTTGGCTTTCTAACACGGAAATGTTATTTGAAAACTGGTGAAGTCAGCTAGTACATTAAAGGCAATCCGCATACAAACATCGTTGCCTGCATCTATCCTCCGTCATGAAGCTGAAATAAAGTCCAGGTCATAGTCCTGGTTAATTATCACTCATTCGGGATTAATAATTCATAGAACGCCATTGTGCGAAATCATACAACACACCAGCACGAACATATTCATTCAAACAACCCGCCATCCCGGAACCGGTGGAGGCCCTCCTGCCAGGGGAGAAATGTAATTCCATCTTCAGTATAGGGAAGCGGTGTCTGGCAAAAACAATACACGGGGACTTCGGGGTAATCCTGGCGAAAAGAAAAAACGCCTTTTAACTTTTTTGAAGCGACCTCGCTGCCGGACTTGATTTCTATGGCCGCAAGCGGCTTGCCGAACCCTCGTGAAACAAGCAAATCAACTTCCTGGCCGTTGTTTGTTCGCCAGTATGAAAATTTACAGTCAAGCTGAAAGTACTCGTTATACCGCAGCATTTCTTGCATGACCATAGCTTCGAACAAATCACCAAAGCGGGAAGAATGCTCAGTAAGAGTTATCTGCAGTTCACCTCTAAGGGCAGAGGCGACTCCGTTGTCGAACAGATAAAATTTTGGTGCCAGACGGAGCTGTTTTTTTGTTGATTCATTCCAGCCGGGTATTATAAACCCTATAAGCGTATCCTGGAGGATATCAAAATAACTCTTTACCGAATGACTGGATGTTTTGAGCACCGATGCCAGTTCAGAATAATTAATAATCTTTCCGTGGTATTGTGCTGCTAATTCTAAAAACCGGGAAAAGACATCGATTTTACGGACCAGAGATTCTTCAAGTACTTCTTCTTTCAGATATGTTGTAACATAAGAACGGAGGATACGGGATGCAGAATTACTATGAGAGACGACTACCGGCAGACTACCTTTTAATAAATAATCATTTAAGGGTTGTTCATACTCAGAAAAACAAAAGGGATAAAGATTGAGAGTAAGGAGTCTGCCTGCCATCATGTCGGCACCGCCCCTTTTTAATTTGCGGGCACTGGAGCCACTCAGTAAAAACCGGACACGCTCCTCGTAATCAGCGTATAAAAGATGCACCACATCCATAAGTGCAGGAATTTTTTGGACCTCATCGATAAATACGGTTAAAACCCCATCCTGGGTTTTAATTGCTTCCTCTATATCTAACTTAAGCTGCTGGGGGTGTGCTAAATATCTCTGATAATATTCAGGAGAAAGAAGGTCAATAACCAGC
>JADFYW010000109.1 GCA_015232855.1 Fibrobacteria bacterium | reverse complement strand
GTCGCAGCATTAATACCGGTACTATTAAGTTGCCTGATGAAATGACCTATGACCAGGCCTCCTTTATCGAACCCCTGGGAACGATAGCCCGAGCTATGCGCACTATTGAGATTAAACCGGGTAACAGTGTATTTATCTGTGGTGTTGGTATTGCCGGCCTCCTCATGGTAAAAATGGCACGTGCTTTGGGCGCAGGCCGAATATTTGTAAGTGATATGAGCGACTACCGTCTGCAAAAGGCAAAAGAGTATGGCGCTGATTTCGCATGGAAGGCCACTACCGAAGATATCCCCGGGCTTATCAAAGAAAATAACGAAGGTCGTGGCGTAGACAAGTCTATCCTTTGTGTCGGTGCGGTTCCGCCAGCTGAGACAACGCTTTCAGCAGCGGGTAAGGGAAGTACGGTCTTGTTATTTGCAGTTCCCAAACCAGACGAACGAGTGGTAATGGATTTCAATCCCTTCTGGCGTAATGATATTACCATTAAATCCTGTTACGGAGCGGCACCCCTAGATAACATGCAGGGATGTGAACTTATTCGGAGCGGCGCGATTAATGTAGATGATATGATTACCCACCGTTATGGGATAGATGACATCCAGGAGGCATTCAAAATGGGCGCTCAGCCCGATGGTTGCCTCAAGGTAGTGATTGCGCCTAATCAAGAGTAACACATCATTAACTGATTATTAAAGCCCCTGATAAAGGGGCTTTTTTTATGGTATCCTGTTTTTTGCCCCTTTCTACAGCCTATAGTATATTGTATTACAGTTCTATCAAATTAACCAAGTGAGATTATCATGAGTACACTACAATTTACTCCCCGTGGTGAACTGTCACAATATGAATGGGATTCAGAAAACCCGCGTTTTCAGCGCATAAAACTGGACCCCAAAACCCTTCGACAGCTTACCACTCTCAGTAATAAACACGGCCTTATTCGGGTAGGGCTATTCACCCTCTCTTTGCTGACTTTAGCGCTTACCACTGTTTTTCTCAGCCGCTACAGTATTCTCCTGGCATTACCTGTTCTCTATGCCTATTATTTTTTATTCGGGTTTTGGACAGCTATTGCCCATGAACTGCAGCACAAAATAGTCTTTGCCAAATCCTGGGAATGGGGAAGTGAGAAAGTATTTTTCTTTGTACAGGCACTCCTTTGGAACGGCCCTTGTTATGCACGTGTCTCCCATATGCTTCATCATCGCTATACCATGATACGGGGCACAGACCCCGAAACCGACTGGCCAGAGGTTATCACCAGTGAATGGCTGAACCGCGTATTTCAGCACCTCTTACTTAAAATTTTTATGGTGGGAGCAATCATTGACTTGTTGCGTATGATAGGAGAACTTGCCAGGCGCGGCCTGGGGAAAAAATCCTCCATGATGCGGGACCATTGTAGTGATGAAAAGAACAAGCGTATCAAACATGAGTCCGTAGCCATTCTTGCGTTTCACAGCCTGGTTATTTTGTTTTCAATCTGGGTAGGGAGCTGGTGGCCCATTATTTTTATCACCATCGCCACCCCTGTAGGCGAAGCCTTTTTCTTTTTTTGGCATTTCACTGAACACATCGGTCGGCTCTACAATGTAAATGACCAACGCCTCTGTACACGCTCTGTCAAAACCCACCCTTTTATCAGGCTTATTTACGGCGGACTGGACGACCATGTGGATCACCACTTGTTCCCAGGCGTCCCCTCAAGGAACCTGCCGGAGCTTCATAAGCTTATCGAAAAAGACTTACCCACTCCAGGAAACATGCGTGATTGCTGGAAAGAAATGTTCGCCATCGCAAAAGAAAAAGACAAACATCCTGATAACGAGTACGTTCCTATTAACCTGTAAACCCAGGTAGTTCGTAATCAAATTCAACGCAAAGTCAGGAGACTAAAATATGCAATTACTTATGTTTCGTAGCATGTGGGGTGTACTTGGCCCCTGGGGAAAATTTCCCGCAGAAAATTGGGAGCAGGCTTTCCCCGCCATTAAGGAATCGGGGTATACGGGGATAGAGTTTGACCTGCCAAAAGCCGACCAGCACAAACGCTTTCGCAAGCTTTTAGACATATATAACTTCCAGTACATTGCCATGATTTTCACTTCAGGCAACACCGTAGCGGATCATATATCCAGTTTTGAGCAAGAAGTGAAACTTGCCAAAAAACTAAGCCCCCGCTTTATCGTTTCCCACAGCGGGCAGGACTCCTTCAGCCCGGAAGAAGCAAAAGAATTTTTTGAAGCAGCTCTCGAAATAGAAGAAAAAGAAAAAATCCCCGTCGCCCATGAGACCCATCGGGGACGTATACTTTTTAACCCCTGGTCAACCTACCAACTCCTCAGTCAATACAGCGAATTAAAACTCTGCGTAGACCTGAGTCATTGGGTATGCGTGGCAGAGCGCCTCCTTGAAGATTGTAATGATATTTTAGAAATGACCGCTCAGCATTGTCTCCATATACACGCACGCATTGGATATGAACAGGGTCCACAAATTCCAGACCCGCGTATGCCTGAAGCTGCCCCTTATTTGGCCTTCCATGAAAAATGGTGGCAACGCATTTGGGACATCCAGGAGAATGCCGGGTTTCCCGAAACCACCATGGATCCCGAATTTGGTCCTCCGGGTTATATGCATACCCTGCCAGGCACAAACGCACCCGTTGCAGATTTATGGGATATCTGTAACTGGCAAGCGGGCAGACAGAAGACATTATTTGCCTCCCGTACCCAAAAAAACTCATAAATGACTTCATTTTAAAAATTGTCTACTTTTAGTAAACAGACAATAAAATAAAGCAAAGGATAAAATTATGAGCGAATTTATTCATACCGGTATTACTGTTGAAGATGTAGACAGAACCGTCGCCTGGTATCAAAAGTATTTTGGCTTCACAGAAGTTAAACGTTTTGAAAAAGACGCACTTGAAATCAAGGCTGCCGCAGTCATCGCTTTAGGGGACGCGCAAATTGAAGTCATCCAGCCCAATGTCCCGGAACTGGTTGTTGCAAAAATGGACAATCTTATTGAGACACTCCGACCTATGGGCACGAACCATTTCGCAATTGGTGTAAATGACATAGAAAAATCATATAAGGAACTTTCTGAAAGCGGCGCCCATATGATAACTGAGGTCATGGGTGGAAAGATGTTTTTTTGCTGTGACCCTGATGGTACGGTTATTGAAGTAAAGCAAAGCTAGCCGCTTTTATCCTGGCCTGTTTAAAGTCCGAAACCTTTTCTTCGGACTTTTCAATTTCTTCATATTCCTCATCATCCATTTTTTTAAAATATGGCTCTTTGTTAAGCACGAGTCACTACAAATTCTCCATAATCGTCACCGAGTTCAATACCCTTGGTTTGTGTACATTTAAAGGTATACAGTCCATCAGGATAAGAGCTTTTTCCATAGGCAAGATCCATAAAGGCACCGGCCACTCCTTGAATTAAATAGGCAGAGGGGCGACCTGTTTTTCCGTAAGCAGCTATATCCTTTTCGTAATAATCATAAGCGTGAACCACTAATTTCTCATTAGGTACAATCTCACTGATCTCTGCATTCGCCCATCCCCAGGCAGTAAAAACTGCAAAGGCTCCGTGCAATATATCATCAGGAGAATCTTCAATCATAGGACCAACAACCTTATTCCATTCTTCAGAGGTGATGATACCATACCCGGTATGATAACCACATTCATGAGCCGCATTAACCAGTAAACCTTCTGCCTCTTCAATAAAATCTTCAGGAATTGAATGGACTAAACGTTGAGTAAATCCATTCCAGAAATCAGCAGGCAATTGTTGGATAAAAACACCGAAAGCAGGAATAATACCCTCTTCATTTCCACTCAAACGAATGTTGGACATCTCCTCAATAATTTTTTTTCTATCGATAGCCATTCAGAACTCCCCTTAAATTATTTAATAACGGCCTTGAATGCAGACACATCATCACCACAGACTAACCCTTTTGTTTCTCTAACGCCAAAAGTTCGTGGTGGCTTATCATTGGCTAATGCGGCAACTGCGGCCACAAATCCTGCAGTTATGAAATTAACCGGTTTTTCCCGAGAGCCCCATTTTTTGAGCCAACCTTCATCCAGATGAGAGTAATCCATCTCTGCGGTCACCACAACTTTCCCCACTCCCGTAAAATGAATCATCCCCATGCCAACAGTCTTCCAATATTGTTCTGCAATTGAAATTTTATCGGTAAGTGTTACAATGGATTTTTTAGAAAAATAATCGTTAAGAACTTCATAAAAAGTATCTTCTGCCGATTCCTTGAATAGACGTTCTCCATCGAAATGAACGGCCACATCAGCTAGCTGAGTAAAAAGCGTCGCATAATGATGACAATGCAGAACAGTGCAAAAACCATTCATGTAATGACGTTTTTTTTCACTATCAAAATGGTACTCTATTTCATATTTAGGTGTATTTTGATCAGTCATAACCAAGCTCCTCAGTTATATTTTTATGTGTTGCCCTGTAACTTCTTTAATTGCCGACTCTAATTTCTTAATATTCTCATCACTGTCTGGTAGTTCCAGAGCTCTCACAGAAGGAATTGCCGCTTTGATAGAAACGAGCATTCGATATTTTAAACCACCAAGTTGAAAAACTTTTTCAAAACCCGTTTTAAGTCTTGCACCCATATTAAAATACCCCTATTCGAATTGATGATATCACCATAATCGTCTTATAATAATTTTCCTATTACAACTTATTTGTAAACTCAGTAAAGCTTTATAGACATTATGTACTTATTCAGGTAAAAGAAAATTTTGATATTCCGTAAAACAAATGGTTCACAGACTAAATTTTACCATTATTTTGATCCCTTAATGACTTTTTTTCGCAATTTATTTCTGAATTAGGGAGACGGCCCAGTAATATTCGTTTTATGCGAAATTCCGACAATTATTCACATTATTTGAGAATTGAACAAGCAAAAGGGGCACGGATATTCATACAATTTCCCATTAGAATTTCCTGGCTAGCGAAGCCAGTATTTGTTGCTGTGCATAATCCTGTTTTAAGCAGGTTTTAGAAATCAATCCCCAGGTTGTATACCCATAGGAAAGATCAAAAGAACTTCAATACCCGCCACTACTCCAGTCTTGTAATCACTGGCCTGACAATAATCGGATATTTATTCAACAGGAAAAATAAAATCGAATAGTAGCGTAATATAGCAGCATGAACTGTAAAAACACCAAGCGTTGCAACGCGATGATGAGCGACAAATAGTGCTACTTGCCTTTTTTCTTTTTTTAATTTATTATAAGAATACCATGAAATATTAATCTTCATAAATCATGGCTCCCATTGAGGAGCAATATGATGGGACTAAATACTCCAGTCCTTTCTTGATACATCATTTATAACAAACTCATCGGCATTCTCTATTTGAATTGCTGAACATTAAATCATTATAAAGGAAATATTATGAAGACTAAAGAATTACTCAAAAAGGCTGAGAAGCCTGCATTATATAAAAAAGGGTCGGCGTTTATGTGGTCGGATCCTTATATATCAAAAAACCTTCTCGATGTGCATCTCAGTGAGGAGGTTGATTTAGCAAGCCGGAAGGCCTCCACAATCGACAGTACTGTAGAGTGGATTGATAAAAGGATTGGAGGGGACAATCTCCGGATTCTGGATCTCGGCTGCGGGCCAGGTCTGTATGCCGAGAGGTTAGCTAAACTCGGACACAAGGTTACCGGAGTGGATATCTCCGCCAATTCTATTGAATATGCACGTGGGCAGGCCCAGGATAAGGGCCTTTCCATTGACTACATAAACAAGGATTACCTGGAACTGTCCTTGGAGGACGACGCCTTTGACGCAGCGATTTGCATCTACACTGATTTAGGGGTACTTCTGCCAGAAGATCGTTCCATTTGGTTGAATAATGTGAAGCGGATGCTAAAGCCCGGAGGTGTGCTCATTTTTGATTTAATGAGTGATAACCAGCTTGAGGAAAAACTCACTCCCAAAACCTGGGATGTATCAGAAAAGGGCTTTTGGGGTGAAGGCGTTTGCCTGCAGCTTTCAGAATCGTTTCTATACCCGGTTGAAAAAGTAATCCTTTATCAGCATGTTATTGCCGAAGATGATGCAGTTAAAACTTATCGGTTCTGGACTCACTTTTTTTCCAAGGATGACCTGAGGAAAATGTTGGAGGAGAAGGGATTTAAAATCGTGTCTATCGATAACAATGTACTTCCGGCAACCGGACATTATGATGGTAGTAATGTGTGGTTTTGCTGCTGCATAGCTTAATTAGTTATTGTTCAAAATAGATGTATTTGCCACAGAGGACACAGAGGACACAGAGAAAAGGGTAGACTTCTTAATAAATTTAAACTCTCTGTGCTCTCTGTGCTCTCTGTGGCTAAAAAAAAACATCAATATGTTTAAGATAATTGGAAACGTAGTCCACGATAATCCTATTCCATGGTATTCTTCAGAGTTTGGCTTATATTTTAATTTCCTATCAATTGAATAGGTATTTGATTTTAAGGCTATTTTGCCCTATACACAGGAAAAGCAAAATCCAAACTTGCTTTTTGGGACTCTTGGAAATAGATTTAAGCTATAAGTTTCATGCCCTGCAAAGGGTTAGGGAGTATTTTTAAACAGAGCATAAGCGACATACCATTTCTTTCCAATCAATGGAGTATAAAATGAAAATAAAAGCATACATCTTAATGACTGTGTTTGCAGCTTCATTATTTTTTATTGCCTCATGTGAAAATACAGACACCGTCACAAACACTGAATCTGCCCATGTAACGGTGGCTGCATCTACTTTATATGACTGCTCAGGAATTGGCGACTGTGTTAACGGAGAATGCATCGGAGAAAATATATGTGAATGCGATCCTGGGTGGTACGGCGAAGGGTGCACGGAACCTTTTTCATGTTTCGGGTTCTCCTCGAACGATCCATATTCCTGCAACGGCAGGGGGACGTGTATAGCCCAGGATGTCTGTGATTGTGAAAATTTTTATGATGGAGAATTTTGTGAAAATGAACTTTCCTGCAACAACATTCCAGCCTATTCGCCTGAAGTATGCAACGGTTTGGGAAATTGCTTATCCGGAGATGTGTGTGAATGCATTGCCGGGATTATCGGGGACTTCTGCGATATCGACCTGAGGATGTGCAACGGTGTTTCGCCTTGGGACGAGAACGTTTGCAATAGAAGAGGAGATTGTATTGATGATGGGACGGGGACCTGGGCATGCGAATGTTATGATGAATGGTCAGGAGAAAACTGCGATGTTATAAGAACATGTTTTGGCTATCCCGATCCGGATGCCTGCAACGGTACCAATGGCACATGTGCTGCAGAAAATGTCTGTAAGTGTAATTACCCCTTCATAGGAGATGATTGCGCGGAAATTATTGAATGCGCAGGAGTAGCGGCAAGTGATCCTGAAGTATGTTCAGGGTTTGGAGTTTGCCAGATTAGCGGGGTATGTGTATGTGATGATAACCGTATGGGAGTTGATTGCGGATGCCTGCCCACTCCGGAGGTGTGTGATGAAATAGACAACGATTGCGATGGCGAAATAGATGAAGGTTGCCCTCCCCCCTGCGTAGTAGAAGAAGAGGTCTGCGATGGAGAGGACAATAACTGTGATGGAAATATTGACGAAGGCGGGGTTTGCGACCCATGCAATCCCAATCCCTGTACAACGCCAAACAGGACCATCTGCGAGGATAACATGGGGGCAGTCTGCTCCTGCGACCCGGGTTATGAAGATGACGGACAGGGCTCCTGCATATTGGAGTGTGTTCCTCAAACAGAAATCTGTGACGGACAAGACAACGATTGTGATGGCGCTGTTGATGAAGAAGAAGTCTGCGTTGTAGAAACAGATGCTGATGGGGATGGTTACCCGGCAGGTGAAGACTGCAATGATAATGAAGCAAGCATTAATCCCGGCGCTGTAGAAATCCCTGGTAATACAATTGATGAGAACTGCGATGGCGCTAAAGCTTGCGATAACTTAGCGGACTGGAAAAATCACGGGCAGTTTGTCAAGTGTGTCGAGACAGAAGCCAAGACACTTTTCGATGCCGGAAAAATCACCAAGGAAAAGAAAACCGAGTTAATTATTGAAGCGGCAAAATCCGATGTTGGCCAAAAACCGAAAGAAAAATAGCCCCGGGAAAGGGCAGAAGTAATTGGAAAACGTTTTTTCTTAAATCTGAAAAACTATCCGGACCTGCTGTAAACCAGCAGGTCCTTTTTTTATAACGTTTAGAATCACCAGCCAAACTTAAACTTAATCAAAACCGTATAGGCCAGGATTAATGTTTTACATTCTGGAATCTTATTTTGCCTTTATTCTTTTAAAACTTTGACCTATATATTTTCCTTGTGGAATTGTTGAACCAACATGATGAGGAAACAATTCTTCTCCTGTCCATAAATAACATTTGAATGCACCTGCATATTTTATCAAATCTTTAATAGCTCTTTGTTCATAATCTGTAATTTCCCGATTTAAAAACGAAAGATTTAAAATTACGACGGGGCGGATTAGAAATAATGGGTTACTTATAATTTTGGGCATGTTTCTCATTATGAAAAACGAAAACGATTCTCCATTCTTAAAGATCTCTCCATTTTCACCGATGAATTTGGGATATTGTCGAATAATGCTGAAGTTAATTTTTGCCTCTTCTTGATTTTTAACAGACTCTTTGTCCTTCAAGATTAAAACATTTTCGATTTTCAGATCCCGCCCGTTTTTTAAATTCCTGAAAATTGAATTCCTTTTTTCGATTTTTATAAAAATGATGGGGTACGGCTTGGCTATATAAATATAAAGAACGGTTATTATAGTAAGTCCAAGAAGTACAATAGGCATAGTCATAATTTGTTCTACACTCAAAAAAATTCAAAACGCTTTTGCAGTACGATCCCAAACCCTATATGTTTATCGAAAGTCGGGGGGTATGACGCATCGGCTACAGGATCCCAATCGCTCAAGTCATCATTAAATAGCCTCAAATCAACAAATAAACCTAAATCTATGAACTTATATTCCCGGGTCGGGGGTGAATTTCCTTATATTTATAAATATAATTATATATTAAATTATAGAAAACAAATACTTTTTAAATATTTTTTTTACTTTTGGTTTTCATATATTTTTGTTTTCCGTCCCAGGATATCAAAAATATTGAATATTGTTGTACCGGAACTTGATGTCTGGTAACGGACAGTAGAGTTAGAAAAAAACAGCTTTTTATTTAATTTTTCAGGCTCCATCGTAACAATAGATACTACAGGCCCCTGGCCTCTATCACTCATGATCTGAGTTACCGTTTTATTATTCTTCCCTTCCGCAAACTCGAACCATGCTTCTATGGCTTGTTGTTCACGATCAGGAGTAAAATTCATAACATGGGTAACCAGTCCAAAAACTTCATTCTCTTTTGTTAGCCCATACAAATTCTCAGCACTATCCAGCAAATCATTTCTTACTAATGCGCCATATCCTATGAAGTAGTGTTCATGGGAATTGAGCGTTTCCAAAATGGGTTCGCTCTTTGCGTCAGTAATAGCAAATCCAGTTGTCCGATACTGCATATTGTCACCAGGCCAATCCATTGAAGCGGCTGTGATACCCCCTGTCAAAAGAGGATAATCTCCAGCCAGTCGATTGAGAAGCGCAAGATAATCCTGCATATCTCCTTTGTACTTAGGATCAGAGATATAGCTTGGATCATTCGTGTATCCGTCCCAGCCGTCGTTGTAATAGGTGGCATGGTGGTGAGCAGCAATTTCATGTCCTTCTGCCTGCCACTGCCTTATCAATTTTAATTTTAGACTATCCGCTAATATCGATTCAGCCCATGGAGGGGTGAATTCAATTGTCAGTGGTATATTGTGGGAATTTGCAGAAGCAACCAATTGCTGCAAAGTGGGAAAAAGTCTGGTTTCGCTTCCCACTTCACAATGCACAGCAAAGTAGGAGCCAGGTATTTGGGAGTAAGATTGATTAAATAGTAATACAACCAATAGTGCAATTAGCATGGCTGGAAAATAAAATTGCTTTTTGTGATTGCTATTAAGCTTGTGGCATATATTTGACATAAGATTGTACGTCCCCTTTGATTTGGTCTTTTTGACCATGCTAAATAAATATAGCAAAGAGTGTGCTGTAAGAACGGCAAAGGTCCAATACGTTCAATATCAGCACAGTATGTTTTACCTGAACAACCGGGCTTTCCTTGTTTCTGAAAACGTTTTTGATGACAGCCGGTAATAATAAATACCTGAAGGAAGATACATGGTCTCCCATTTGACTTCATAGTGCCCGGCAGAATAAAGTTGGTTGTTAATAAGAGCGGTTATCATTTTACCCGTTATGTCAAACACCTCAAGAGAAATTCGGTCATCACTTTTTAAATTAAAACCTATTAGAGTTTTTTGATTAAAGGGGTTGGGATAATTCTGTTCCAGCACCATAGAAAGGCTCAGTCCTTGACTGTTTCTCGTTACGGGAACAGAAAATGGTGAACCATTCTCAATAAAAACAGGATCTATACCTAATACGATATCCACCGTATTGCCCGTTACCGGCTTTGTTTCCTTTAAGAAAAAATCCGGATAGTCTTTATCAACCAGTTCGCTTCCGTTTTCAGCATCAGGAACAGCGGAAGTTATGAGAACAGAATCCATATCAGGAACCGATAACGTAACCAATGCTGTGTCCCCTTCAGTATAAGACAAATCCTGAAAGTAATCCCACCAGAGAACCCGTACTATTTTCCCTGACTTTTTTTTGAATCCGTAGCAATACACATTGTTAACACCATCAATGATTGTTTCAATACTATCCCAATCGCTACCCTTAAGCTTTTCAGTCATGAGCTTATAAGCGTAATAACCAAGCTTTTTAACACCAAGCCCCAGATCACCGGACTGTTTTCCATCATAGATTAAACCCGTATGATCAAAATAACCGTCTTCTTGTTTAAAGCCTTCCATAATCCCGTATCCGGGAAAGATTTTCTTTACTCCACGCGCAAGTGGATATACATGGCGCTTGAGATAGTCAAAGGCCTGCTGCCTTTCTGTTTGAGGAAGAAAATTGAGCGCTAATAGGTTCCCGGGAGATCCGGAATAGGCACCCATTTCGCTAATCCAGATAGGGAGATTCTCTGCATAGCCATGGGATTTAAGGCTTGACTGTATATGTTCCAATACATCCTTACCCGTCTTACTGTCTTTTAACCGGTAATCGCCATAAGCGGTACCATACCAATGAAAATCCAGAATATCGAAATAGCCCCCATCAAGTTCGGTTAACATGGGCTCATAGGTTTCGTCAAAATATTTGATATAATCACCAGGAAAACCGGGTACTCCACCCAATAGAATGCTTACTGATGTATCCACCTCTTTAGCTGCTGTAAAAGTGATCCTCTGCAGTCCTGCAAAGTCTGTTTTGCGGGTGTTTGGTTCATTTCCAACCTGCCAGTACTTTATAGGAGTAATCAATCCAGGCATATCATTTATCCCATCGCCATTGTAGCGATCAATTAGCTTTTTTACAAAACGAATATATTGTACAGAATCCGTTGGAAAATAAGATCCGGGTGACAAATAGTCAGTGAAATTACCCATTGCCGGGGCTGCAGAAATATTTCCCATTATATGCATACCAACCGGTACATTTCCGAACGTATTGTCATAAGATTTAAAATCAAGGGTTGTATCCTTGAGATCCCGCTGTACTACTGCCCAAAAAGCATAAATGGTCGGCCTGGTCCAGGTAACACCAATATTCTGCGCATCCGCATACCCCTTAAGATACCCATCGATATTCACCACTGCCGGGCAGAAGCCGAAAGGGGATTCTTCGGTGCCCTGGGAATATGTTGCGGTCAGTAATACTAAAAATGAAAATAACACGAACAGAGCGTTATGGTAACAACAGGATATCTGTTTATTAAGTAATTTGGAGGGTATTTCAATACTTTTCATAACCTGAATATATCATAACTCCCGGAAAATGCATCTGGAAAACAAATATTCACATTATTTCTGTAGTACCATTGGACTACAGAAAGAAGTACAAATGTTAAAGTAACGATATCCTTGCCTTCGAGTGAAAAAATGGTATAATAAAAAATCCCTTAAAAAAGAAACTTACACCCTCCCCTCTATTTAGTTCAGGATTTCAATATTTTCATTAACTCACTATTGATGTATATATTTTCTTTTCCAATTTTCTTTTTAGCTAAAATCCCTAATTCGCTTAATTTATTTAGATACCTAGCAGCGGCTTTTCTTTCCACACCAATTTTATTTTTTACAAATTCAATTTTGCAATAAGGGTTTTCAAAAAGTATTTCTACAAGTTCTTTTGAATAAAATTTTGATGCTTTATCTTTAACATCAATTAATGTTGTATTTAATAAAGTGTGAATATTTAGAACCTTTTGTTTTGTCTCTATTGAGACAACCTTTATTGCTTCTAAAATAAATAGGATCCAGCTCTCCCATGATTCTTCAAAATTTACTCTATTTAACAACGTATAATACTCATTCTTATTTTTGATTATATACGAACTCAGATATAAAATAGGAACATCTAAAAATCCTTTTAATAGCAAATAAAGAATATTCATTAACCTGCCTGTCCGCCCGTTCCCATCATAATATGGATGTATTGACTCAAACTGGAAGTGGAGAATGGCGAGATTTATTAATGAAGGCTCACAAGTATTAAAAAATTCCAATAAATTAGAGTAGACTGACATAATACAATTTGGATCTGGTGGAGTATATACAACGGTATGTGTTCTTTGGTTGAGTAAAGATGTTCCAGGTGTTTTTCTAATGCCAGCATTATTGCCAATCAATATTGATTGGATTTTATTAATATCCTTTAGTCTTAAAACTCCATTTTTTCTTATCATAGAGAAGCCTGCTAATAGAGCTTCGCGATACCAAACCACTTCTTTGGTTTGAGAGTCCATTGTTTTAGAATTTGCCGAGATACTTTGATATAGCTTATCACGTGTGGTAATGATGTTTTCGATTTCAGAACTATCCTGAGCCTCTTGTAAAACAACTGCATTAATGAGTATAGCTTGGTTCGGAATAATGTTTGCAATTCCTTTTAATTCAGCAACAGCCATCCTGGCTTCCGCTTCCTTTTTCCATATTTGAATAGATGATACCAACCCCTCTTCAGGTGGAATGAATTGGAGGTCGTTATTTGGAATTTCTGGTACACGTTTGCTTTTCATGTACCAAAAATACATTATTTAGTACACAATAAAAGGTTTTTATAGGATTTATCTCTTTTTGGTACACGTTTAAGATTGTTTTACCAAAGGGAGCGTTTTTGATTGTACAGATATCGTGGAGTTGCGCAGTTCATTATAAGTGGACTGTTACAACATCTATGTATCACCGGAAATAGATGACTTTGGATATAGTGTCTATTTGCGCTTGATAATATTTTTCTTATTTAATTACTGACACTAAAGTAGGTAGATGCTCATACCCCTTCACACTAATTACATTGGACATAATTATAATTTGCTTTTAATTGTACATTGGCATCTTTATTGACCAAGTTGATATTTGTTGTAGTGGTGTCTATGTCACCTACAACAGCCCGTTTTAAAGTACCTGCATCTGAATAGACAACATAAACGCCGCCCTTCCCTGTAGAAGATATTCCCCCGGCACCACAACCACGACCACCATCTTCAGTTCCAATACCCGTTTCAGTTTCAACAACTGCAAAATCAAGAACTGATGATAATTCTCTTGTGCTGGGATCCCAAGTCATTAATTTAGCCTTGTCACCCGTATCCCAATAGAGAACATATCCCAATTTATTTTTTTCATCATAAGCGCTGCGGGCAAAAACCCATTCAGCATGGGTGCCATGATAGGCTGGTTTTTGTGTATCTGACAAAAGCCCGATATCTATGCCATAAGAAACGGAAGGTTGGTGTAATTTGACTCCGTGAGTAACAATAATATTAGAATCCATCCAAATAGCATTCATTCCTTCAGCGGTTATATTGGTCATCACAAGATTACCTGTATTTTGTGATGAGCCATCAAAAAATTCACCGTATTCAGCACTACCACCCACAAAATAATAAACTTTTTCATCACCCGAATTACGTATATCAGGACCAATGAGACCTGGGGGGCGATGTTCACCTTTAGGCCCAAGATTAAATAAGGTTTTGTTATGCTTGGTTTCACCTGCAGGCACACTACCTGCTTGATAAGTCAAGTTGAGTTGAGCCAATAATAAATCTTGTAATTGGGCTTCGTTACGAGTGGTAAAGGCATCCGTCTTAGTGGTGATGTTTTGGTGGCGAACACCACCACTCACATGCCATTTATCTGTGACATCAGCATCTAAATTAACAAATACTCCTACCTTATCAATGGTGCTGTTTGGGCCTGCGGTGTAGCGTGTATTATTTGGCTGAATCTTCAGCCCATTACTGTCAATAAAGGTTTTAAGGTCATTACCATCGTAATACTGCTTGTCTGTTTCTCGCTCAAAGTCAGCACCATAGCTCCATAACAGCTTTTTATCTTGCCATGTACTTGGGGTTTGCATGGCGGCACGCAGTCCCACCACATTGATATCGGCTGTCGATTGCAAGATACTGTAGGCACTGTTTGCCAGTATCTTTTTATAATTGTTTTTGGTTGCGTTATCAACCGCCAAGCTGTCAATCAAGGGATAGGCAGGTTTGACTGATATGGAGGAAGGCGTCGGATAATAGCGTCCGTCTTCTTGACGATAATAACCCGTCACGTTCAGATTAGAGCCTTTGATATCACTGTTATTATAATTTAGGCTCACGGTGGATTTTTTGGTAAAGGGTTGATTATCTAATTGCAACCCTTTGATGGCTTGCATTGATGGTGTATCGCCTTTGAGTAGCACACCTAACCCTTTGCCATAATCGGGGGCATAGTCGGTATCTTGTTGGTCTTTATAATAAGTAGCCGCCAAATTGATATTTTGTGTGGGTGTGACTTGATAGTTGAGATTGGTATTGACACTTAGACTATCAGTATCTTGCAAATCCGTTTGCCAAACTTCTGGGGCAATGCGTTTATTGTCACTATCAAAGCGTCCACCCCTTGATTCATAATCCACATCTACTCGGGCGTTAAGCTTGTCATTACCAAAAGTCACTGTCTGCCCAGCACTATAACCCAACGCCTCTTTGTTAAAATTATTATTGGTCGATATGCCAATACGACTTTCACCATGTAGCCCTTGTTGGTAGCTAGATTTGGTCACTAGATTAATCAGTCCACCTGTCGCTCCAGACCCATAGATACTGGTTGCTCCT
>JADFYW010000108.1 GCA_015232855.1 Fibrobacteria bacterium | reverse complement strand
GGGATTTACCGGAGACTCCAGGTGTTACTGGCAGAAGGAACTATCATTGGAGGGATGTCAAATACATAGGAAAAAAAGTATTAGAAAAAGCAGTTCGGGTAAAACTACAACCAATTCCTTCGGAGCATACCTTCTCAGAAATTAATAGTTTTAAAATAAAGCAACAGCCGGGCACTTATCTCTATATAAAACTCAAGAAGGGTACACCTTTTTATGGGGGATACATCCTTTCAAAAAGGTATGAAATTGTAAAAAAAGTAAAGCCCTATCCCAAACAACTATCAATTATGCATGATGGTATGATCTTGAGTCGCTCAGGAGAACAAAAAATTTCTGTTATAACTCAGGGGATAAAAGGGGTGAGGTTTCGGGTTGGCCGGGTAAGAAGTGATCAACTTAATCATTTGGTAACGCAATCTAATGGTAATTTAGCACAATTCCGTTTTACCAATTACCAATTTGATGAAGAAAATATCGTAGAAAACTTTTATGAAAAAATCTCACTAGCAGATCAGCCTCCGGATGAGCCTAACTTCCTTTCATTCAGCCCTTCTAAATATTTGAGTCAACCCGGTACAAATATGAATAGGAGAGGTATCTTCTTTTTGGAAGTACGGGAATGGGACTCTAAATATGATAGGGTTCTTGGTACACGAGATAAACGCCTTATCCTCATTACTGATTTAGGTGTGCTTTCTAAAGACGGTGCTAACGGGACCCATGAACTGTTCATTCAGTCCGTCTCCACCGGCAGGCCTGTTTCAGAAGCAAAAGTACAGGTACTGGGGAAAAACGGCATTCCGGTTATTACCAGTTATTCTAACAGTAGAGGATATGTAAAACTAGCTGCACTTGATGATTTTAAAAATGAAAAAGAGGCCGTTGCTTACTTAATAACAAAAGACGGAGATGTTTCGGTTCTTCCGGTGAAGGCTCCGGGACGCTGGCTTGATTATTCCCGATATGAAGTGGGCGGAGAACATGGTCATGTCGATCCTAAAAAAATAAATGCCTACCTTTTTTCTGACCGGGGGATATACCGGCCCGGAGACACGCTTAATGTTGGCATGATTCTGAAAACTTCTGATTGGAAATATTCGCTGAAAGGGACGCCGTTTGAAGTGGTGCTAGCAGACCCCAGAGGAATGGAAATTTTCAAAAATAAATTCACTTTATCATCTGCGGGTTTTGAAGAATTCAGGTATAGCACAGAGAGTTCATCTCCCACAGGTACCTACCAGGTTAACCTTTATACCATTAAAAACCGAAAACGTCACCGCTCAGTAGGTCATGTTACTGTCCGGGTAGAAGAGTTTTTGCCAGACAGACTAACTATCAGAAGTAATTTTTCTATCCATAAAGAACGGGGTTGGGTTTCTCCGGACGCTTTAACGAATCGGGTGACTTTAAAAAACCTTTTTGGTTCACCGGCGGTGGGTAATCGAATCACGGGTCGCCTGACACTTTCTCCCGGCCAACTCTTTTTTAACAAATACAAAGATTACCTGTTTTCGGGAAGTCAGAGTGTTGGAAAATATTACACCGAGAACCTGGTAGAAAAAATAACAGATAAAGAGGGCAAAGCCGAATTTGATTTAGCGCTTGAGCGGTTTACTGGCGCTACTTATAACGTTACTTTCAGTGCCAACGGTTATGAAAAAGAAGGTGGTCGGTTCGTGTCGGCAGTGAGCAGGGTGTTAGTTTCTCCTCTTGCCTTTTTGGTGGGAACTAAAGCCAATGGAGATTTAAAATATATTCAGAAAGACTCAGAAAGGAAGTTGGACATTATCGCGATAAATCCGGATCTTAAACAAATTGAAACCCAGACAGTACGGTTTGAACTTAGCCGGATTACCTATGTGTCTACGCTTACTAAGCGCAATAATGGCACATATGCATATAAATCTATTCCGAAAAGTGTATTATTTACCCATTTCTCCAAAAGCATCTCTTCATCAGGATATGTATATACTATTCCAACAGCTTATCCCGGGGATTATGAGTTGCATATTAAGAATAGCTCAGACGAAGTTCTCTCTCATGTGAAATTTTCGGTAGTGGGAAAAGGGAATTTTACACGAACATTAGATAAAACCGCAGAGTTAAAAATAAAACTCAATAAAGGCGATTATAAACCAGGCGAGGAAATTGAACTTTTTATCCAGGCTCCTTATACCGGTGCAGGGCTTGTTACTATTGAACGGGAAAGGGTGTATGCCTTTAAATGGTTCACAACTGAAGATAATTCATTTATCCAGAAAATCCAGATACCTGAGAATATGGAAGGAAATGGTTATATTAATGTTTCATTTGTACGTGCAGTAGATTCCCGGGAAATATACATGAGCCCCCATAGTTATGGTGTGGCTCCATTTTCTATTAGCCGTGAGCGTCGGGTCAATAAACTCCACATTAAAGGTCTGTCCCGGGCCCGCTCTGGCAGACCTTATAAAATCACCTACAGTTCAGACAAACCAGGGCATCTGGTGCTTTTTGCGGTGGATGAGGGAATACTCCAGGTGGCTGATTATAAAACTCCTGATCCTTTAAGTTATTTCTTTAAAAAAAGGGCTCTGGAAGTGCGAACTGCCCAGATTTTGGATCTGATTCTGCCTGAATATTCATTGTTAAAAGGCATGTCAGCTCCGGGTGGGGGGTCTGGATTTGACAAAATAGCCAAGAACCTGAATCCCTTTCAGCGCAAGCGCCATAAACCAGTAGTATTCTGGTCGGGTATTATACCCACAAATCAAAAAGAAAAGAATATAAAATTTACGGTACCTGATTATTTCAATGGGACATTGCGGGTAATGGGCGTGGCCGTTTCAAATGACGCTATAGGCACATTTGAAGAAAAAGTTATTGTGCGAAATCCCTTTGTTATCAGCCCTAATCTTCCCATGTTTGCAGCTCCAGAAGATTCTTTTGTAGTAACCGCTACCATTACCAATATGCAGGAGGGCTCAGGTAAAGGGCTACCTGTTACTCTGACGCTCTCCAGTTCAAAAAACATTAAGCTCCCATCAAACACTATGAAGCTGATGTTAGATGAGAATGCTGATACAACGGTTTCTTTGCCGATATTGGCTAAAAAAGATCTGGGAAGTGCTTTTATTGAAATAAAGGCTTCAAGTAAACAGGAATCGGCTTCATTAAAATCTTTCCTCAGTATACGTCCGGCTATTCCTTATCGCACTAGCCTGCAATCAGGTGTGCTAAAGCAAAAACGGGCTGAGGTTACGGTTTCTCGAGATATGTATGAAGATTACCGTGTGTTGGAAACCTCAGTATCATTTCTGCCTCTTGGCCTTTCCAGAGGGTTGAAATGCTTTTTGGATAAGTTTCCCTATGGATGCACTGAACAGGTGCTGAGCCAGGCAATACCTTATCTTTTTTTGAGATCCGGAGATGGTTTTGATATTAAGCCAAAGGAGGCAGAAGCAAAAATTGAATATGCCTTAAAGGTCTTGTCTGCCCGCCAGAATGCCAATGGCCAATTTGGTATTTGGGCATCCAATGCTCATAGCTCTGATTTTATAACGGTGTATGGGGCCCATTTTCTAACGGATTGTAAGCGAAAGGGGATTACCATTTCATCATCCATACTGAATCGTGCGTTACAGGCACTTAAAAATATAGCACGCGCAAATACCACTTCCTTGCACCAATTGCGTATTCAGGCCTATGCAATATATGTATTAACTCGAAACCAGATAGTAACCACCCAGTATTTAACCAAGACAGTCAATGTCTTGAAAAAAGAACATCCGAATTGGGAATCAGATATTGCCGCGGGGTACATTGCTGCAACCTGGTTTTTATTGAAAAAGGAAGTTTACGGCCTCAATCTCATTCGGAAGGTTGCCTCGGGAGATTTGCAATATAAAGATAAAAAATATGTGTATGATACCGGGACAGATTACAGTCAGCTTCTCTATTTACTGGCTTTACATTTTCCTGAAGAAATGAAAAGGAGTTCTGCCTCTGCTATAAGTCGCATCGCTTCTTATCTGGAAGAAAATTGTCACAATACTATCTCTTCTGCTTATGCGGTGATGGGCTTGGCTGAATACTCTGATGCTGCCGGCACTGTTCAGTCGGGAAAGGTTACGGTGTCTCAGTGGTTTCAGGATAATAAACAGGAAGTCCTTTTGTTGCCGGACGTAAAGTTTCCGACTACCGTTTTCTCCCCTAAAGCACAAGAAATAAGAATTGCCAGTCAGGAAAAGAAACCCTTGTATTATCAAGTGGTACAGGCAGGATATGATACCGAGCTGCCTTCTGAGAGAGTTGCAAAGGGCCTTGAACTCTATCGGGAATTTACCAATCAAAATGGCAAAAAGATAACAGAAGCTAAACTTGGAGAAGAATTACGAGTGAACCTAAAATTTAGGAGTGTCTCTGGTAAGGAACTTTCTGACATTGCTATTGTAGACCTTCTTCCGGCAGGGTTGGAAGCTGTTCCAATTTCGGTCCGAAAGCAGAAGGGTGGAAGTTGGCATCCCGAATATGTAGATGTCCGGGAAGATCGTTTGGTTATCTTTGGCCGGGTTCCCGAAAAGTTGAAAACGTTTAGTTATAACGTACGAGCGGTGAACCGGGGAAGATTCACTGTTCCTCCTTTATATGGTGAATCCATGTATGATAACAGTGTTTATGGTGAAAGCCCCCAGGGACCTCTTGTTATCAGGTAAATGGTCACGGACATTTATGCTTTTGTCGGGGGCATTGCTTCTGGCAGTTTTATGCTATGTGCTAGGCAGACCTTCTTCTTCATTACTTGAACAAGTGAGTTTTTCCCGGGTTATAAAAGACAGGCACGGTGAGGTGTTACGTATGATCCTGTCAAAAGATGACAAGTACCGCGTTTACACTTCTCTACAATCTTTTCATCCTCTTTTGAAAGAAGCCGTCCTTATGAAAGAGGACCGGCATTTTTATCGGCATCCGGGTTTTAATCCTATTTCTCTTATACGTGCTTTTTATGCTTCCTACATTCAAGGAGGGAAAAAAATAGGTGGTTCCACTATTAATATGCAACTGGCACGTCTTTATTACCATCTGAATACCAGAACCGTCTTTGGCAAATTAAAACAGATTTTTCTGGGATGTTATATGGAACTATACTTTGACAAAGATGATATATTTGAGGCATACCTCAATTTGGTTCCTTGTGGCGGTAATATTGAAGGTTTTGGTTCTGCTGCTTTGATTTATTTCGAAAAAGACACCCGGGAACTTACGCTGCAAGAAATACTGTTCCTTGCACTGTTACCTCAAAACCCTTGTCTGCATAAACCTGGCTCTCACCAGGTACATCCCGAACTTATAAAAGGAAGCAGGCGTTTACTTTCATTCTGGAAAAGCTATAATCATTCTCCTTCTTTAAAAGAAGTCGACCTTGATATGAAATTAATAATAGGTTGTTTTAAACCTTTTAAAGCACCTCATTACGCACAAATGTTACTGAATGAGTTCCCCGGACAAACCAATATTACGGGTACGCTGGATATGCATCTCCAAAGGCTCATTACTCGCCTGACTAAAAGATATGTAAACCGTAAAAAAAGTACCGGTGTTTATAACGCGGCAGTACTCCTGGCTGATTCGGAAAGGGGGCAGGTATTGTCTGTTTTGGGTTCTGTGGACTTTTTTAATACCAAAATTGAGGGACAGGTAAATGGTGCCATGGCGCAGCGTTCTCCGGGGTCAACGCTCAAGCCGTTTATATATGCTTTAGCAATGGAACAGGGGTTGATACATCCGAAAACGATGCTTCAAGACGCTCCTACTAGTTTCTCTGAGTACTCTCCAGATAATTATCAGAGTGATTTTGAGGGGCCGATAAAAGCCTGGAAAGCATTAATTACCAGCCGTAACATTCCTGCAGTGTATTTGGCCTCAAAGTTAAAAGACCCGGACCTTTACGATTTTCTTTTGGGTACAGGAGCAAAATTAAAGCATCGGGAACATTATGGATTATCACTGGTGTTGGGAGGAGCAGAGTTTTCTATGTACCAGCTGGCGGCAATGTATGGTATACTGGCAAATAAGGGCATTTACAAACCATTAGATAATATTATTTCTCCACCTGATACTCTCTGGAGACCATCTTACCAGGCTTTAAGTGAAGAGGTAAGTTATTTAACCAGAAAAATTCTCGAGAAAAATCCTCGCCCTCATAGTAATTTACATTCCTCCGCTCATGAGCATGAGAGTTCGGTTGCCTTTAAGACTGGTACTTCTATCGGGTTTAAGGACTGTTGGTCTGTTGGTTTATTTGAAAAATATATTTGTGTGGTATGGTTAGGAAATTTTAATGGTTATGGTAATCCTGAATTTGTTGGTAGACAACTTGCATCACCTCTTATGTTTGAAATCATTGATGCTATCCGGGCGGAGAAAAGAAACGATGTGTTTGTTGAAAGTATTCCTGAAGGTATCTCACAAATAAAGGTATGCCAGGTATCGGGGCAGATAGCAAAAAAGTATTGCAAAAAAAAAGTGGTTACCCGTTTTATTCCTGGTACATCTCCTATCACCGAATGTACCATTTGTCGTAAAATTTATATACAAGTGAATACTGGTCTCCGTACATTGAAGCAGGAAGGACCTGGAATTAAATCGGAAGTCTATGAATTTTGGCCAAGTAATCTGCTGAAATTATTTCATCAGGCAGGTATACCCAGAAGAACGCCTCCTCCTTTTGATCCCAGAGAAAAAATTAATCTGCTCCAGCTTTCCGGGATGACTCCTGAAATAGTATCACCACAAAAAAATATGGAATATATTCTGCGTCAGGGTGATAAGGTGTTTAATGATTTACCCTTAAGAGCTAATACTGACGCGGATGTGAAAGAAATCTATTGGTTTCTCGGCAACCGCTTTATTGGTAAAGCCGAACCTGACGAAAAGGTCTATTGGCCGCTCACTCCAGGCACATTCCAGATCACTGTTGTAGACGATCATGGCCGAAGTGATACCCGGTCCCTAAAAATTGGGTATTCGGATTAAAAGTACTGACGAAATTATTTGGATAGACTGGTGTTTTGCTGCAATAAGTGATTCAGGAAGATATATTTTAGTGATGAGATGACTTCCATGTTTTTTTATATATACTTTTGAACTTAACAAATATTCGAATTTTAATGTTCGTATATGAGTAAAAAAGGTGTTGGTTTCCTTAGAACAGGAGAAAAATATGGATTTCAAACCAGAAAATGACCTGGAAGAAAAACTATCCAGTCTTTCAGATGATAAACATCAATTTGTTACATTTATAAATGATTTTCTGAGTAGCAATATTGCTATTCTGACAAGAAATCAACCTGAAAATTCACAACTGACTTCTCTTGATAAAATAGAACCTCTCATTATTGATAGTGAAGATCATGGATCGTTTTTGGTATGTTTAACAACATCCAAACGCACTGAATTTATTGGGCCTTTATTAAAGGATTTTCCATTTTTACTTACGGTCCCTGCTAAGGATATGTTCACCCTCATTCCAGAAGGATTGGGAGTAATAATAAATCCAGGTTACAGTGTAGAATTGCCCCTTAGTTCAACATTGACAGCTGATTTATGTCTTCAATTAACCGAAATGAAAAATAAATCTTGCTCTAAAGAGTAGAATAAGATACAAATAAGGGTATTTGATGCAGAATTCGGTTGCGAATTTACTCTTTTCGCAATAAATTCATTAGCAGGGAGGGTATCCTGTAATCATTACAGGAGGGAAGGGGTCCAGCTGGTAGTTTTGGTGTGGAAAAGTCCTGTTTTTTTTATGAAAAAGACCAAAGTCGCTTTCTGGCTCTTATTATTAAGTATCAATATAAAAGCCCAAAATTATAGCGGACGGATAATCAACACTTTCAATGAACCGGTTGAAGGGGTAGAGGTTTCTCTCGTGAATCATCCTCAGTCAACAACAACTGACAGTAATGGTCGGTTTTCCTTTGAATCTGTTAATCTTAAGCAGAACCGAATGACCAGATCATCAGCTGTTATTCAATTTTCAACCGGTATACTCACTCTCAGCTTATACACAAAAGAAAACGTAAACCTGAATCTCTATAATCTGGAAGGACGTCTGATACGGGGCTTGATTAATCGAGTGAGTTCACCAGGAAAAATTACCATACCCCTCTTTATTCCCGAAGATTCTCCTGGTTTATATTTTATTTTTGGAGCAGCGAGTCAGACCCCATTAAATCTGATGGTACTCAATAGTGGAACAGAAGCTTTTACCGGAAAGTTCTCTGACCCTTTACCAGTACTTCAAAAAAAATCCGCAACAAGTTATGCAATTGTATGTACAAAAAGTGGTTATGCTGAACTTCAAGCCGACTTAGAATCCGGGAATAAAGGTTTCGGTGAACTGGTAATGCTTAAAACCGCAGAAGCTTTAGTACCAGGTATAAAATTTATAAAAGCCTACGACTCGGTTGTCATCGCAAGAATACTTCCTCCTGATGATGGCTCACTCTCTCTACTGGAACTTAAAGCATACCAGGACTATTCCACAGACAGTACGTACCCATTGATTGGAAATGGACCACTAACTTCAGTTTCCCATATCAGGTTTTTACGTTTTGATGGCAGGCGGGACCGTATGTTTAGTAAATTCCAATTGATAAATACTGCTTCAAAAGCCTCTGTTGGTGCAATTCATTATGTAACAGAGATGGATCTTTCCACTGCCCGGACTTATCCGCTCATTCGCCCAGCCACGAAGAAAGGAATTTCAAATTTCGGAACCTATGAGATAGCAGATGTACTGAGCCTTGGCGCCAGGCATACCCATTACAATGTACTGCAGAGCGACATTATAGATGTTGGAAATGGCAATCCTGCCAATACTATTGATATTGACGGTGTTAATGTACCCGTTGCCGAGGTGTCTTACCGTCCAGATTCATTTATAAAAGGATTCACCGACAATGGCATTAATACCATTTTCGTACTGCTTAACGGCACTCAAGGAGCAGCGGGCACGGCCATGATGCATCCAAAAACAATCCCTTCCCAGTCCACTATGCATCTCGGTGCATTTAACACCACCAGTGACGAGGGAATACGTCTGTTCAGGGGTTATGTCGAATTTCTGGCTGACCATTATACCCGTGAAGACAGTGTGCATGGTCGCATTACCTGTATGGTTATAGGTAATGAACTGACTACTCATGGTGCCTGGTATAATATGGGCAGAGTAAGCCGAGAAGAATTTATAAAAGATTATCACCGTACCCTCAGAATAGCGGACCTGGCTTGTCGTAAGTACCACAAAGACCTGCGAGCCTTTATTTCTCTGGAAAATCACTGGAACAGCTATTATGAAGATGACAGCACCCGGGCAATTAAAGGAAACCATCTTATTGAGGGTCTGAATAACTTGTCTAAATCTGGTGGTGATTTCCCCTGGCATATTGGATATCACCCTTATCCTCAGGTTCTCACCATCCCAACCTACTGGCTCGATGGACCCCCGAATCATAGCTTCAGTACTCCCTATATTACATTCAAAAATCTTGAAGTACTTCCCGTCTATATGGCCCAGGAACAAATGTTGTATAACGGAATACCAAGAAAAATAGACATTACTGAAGTGGGTTTTGTAACCCCTCCGGAACCTGACGGTGAAAAAATCCAGGCAGCTGCTTACGCTTGTTCTATGTACAAGGTGCTTCATATGGATGACATCGGTATGTATATTTATCACCGCCACACTTCCAGCACGGGAGAAGGTCTCGATTTTGGCCTTTGGACCTGGGATAGACCCGCCCGGAAAAAGTTAATATGGGAAGTGTACCGCGATGCAGGTGAGATAGAGTGGACCGAAGACAGTTTCAGTTTCGCAAAACCAATTTTGGGGATTAGCAGTTGGGATGAATGTCTGCCTTCTGATAATATAGATCCTCACTGAGTAATGTTTTTGGTCTTTTCAATCAGGGGAACAGCGAGGAATAATAGGTGAAAAAATATTATAAAATAAACAACATCCATCTGTGTTATCTTGTCCTCCTGCTTCACTATATGCTTTTTGCCCAGAATTTCCGGGGAAAGATTATCAACAGGTGGAACGAGCCTGTTGCCGGGGCTACCGTAACCCTTGTAAACCCGTCGCAATCAACTCAAACAGATGATAAAGGCAGATTTGCTTTTGGTACAAGTTCTATAGGTCAACAGAAATCACTATCATCCGAGGTTTTTTCCTGTATACCGTTTCAGGGAAGTCTTAAACTTGAGTTATTATCTCATCAGCGGGTAACACTGCGTTTGTATTCCCTTCAAGGTAAATTCATCCGGCAGATAAATAATAGCATATCTTCTCCCGGCCAACACCTGCTATCCGTTTTCACCAGGTCTGATGCTTGCGGTCTTTATTTTATAGCCGGAACTATCGGTCTTACTCCTGTACGATTCAGGCTTTTAAATACCGATAGGCCTCTGGTCTCTCAAAAAAGTTTTTCCTCTTTAACAAAACAATCTGCGTCCCCATACGAAATCGTGTGTACCAAAACGGGTTATAATGAACTTCGTGCAGGCACCAGTCTTGATAAGGGCGATTTGGGTGAACTTGTTATGCTTAAAACAGGCGAAGAAACCAAAGCTGGAATAAAACTGATAAAGGCTTATGACACTGAAATAACCGCTCGTATTCAACGGCCTTCATCAGGACAACTGACCCTCCTTGAGCTCAAACCCTATCAGAACTATAGCCCGGACAGCAGCTACGATACCCTCTGGGTAGAAACGGATACTCCCCTTGACCATATAACCTTTAGCCGTTTTGACGGTGAAAAGGATCGGATGTTTAACAAATTCCAATTAATAACCGGGACAGCAGGACTAGCTGTTGGACCAGTGCATTATGTAACCGAACTCGGTCTGAGTACAACCCGCAGTTTTGTACTCGACCGTCAGTCGGCTAAAAAGGGACTGGCTAACATATATCTGCCTGATTGGATTGAAGACGCCGTAACCCTTGGGGTAAAACACACTCACTATAACATCTCCCAGGGGAATGTTATTGATATCCGCAATACAGACCCTAATCACTTAAATTTTAATGTGGATGGTAACGAAATCCCCATCCAGTCTGCAGAAGTGGCATTAACCGATTCACACATGGTGGCCTACACGCAAAACGGTATTAATTCAGTTCTTATCATTCTTAATTCAACCCGGGAAATTGGGGCCACAGTCTTGTTGCACCCAAACACAATAATCCCCGAGGCCACTATCCGGCTGGGGGCATTTAATACTACTTCAGACTCCGGGATCATGTATTTCCGTTCCTATATCGAGTTTCTTGCAGAACGTTACACTCGCCCAGACAAAAAATACGGTCAGATTTCGTCAATGGTAATCGGGAATGAAGTAACCACTCATGGCATGTGGCACAATATGGGGCGACCCACCGCAGCGGAATTTATCGAAAATTATCACCGCACATTGCGCATTGCTGACCTGGCCTGTCGTAAATACCATAAAGACCTGAAAATATACATTTCTATGGAATGCCATTGGAACAGCCTCTTTGATAATAACGCAGAACGTGCATTGACAGGTAAAGAATTGGTTGAAACACTTAATCTCCTGGCAAAATCAGGTGGAGATTTTCCCTGGAATATTGGTTACCATCCTTACCCTGAAAATATTTTCATTCCTACCTATTGGGAAAATACCAAACCCACTTATAAATTCGACAGTCCGCTTATAACCTTTAAAAACCTCGAAGTACTTCCTGTCTATATGCGTCAGGAAAATCAGTTATACAAAGGAAAGCCAAGAACTATTGATATCACAGAGGTTGGATTTTACACGCCAACCAGTGCAGATGGCCAACAGATACAGGCGGCGGCCTATGTATGTTCCTGGTACAAAACCCGGTTTATTCCCGAAATCAGTATGTATTTGTATCACCGGCAGGTTACTCATAATAGTGAAAATATTGATTTAGGGTTATGGAGTATGGATGAAAAAAAGAAATTTATCTGGGATATTTTTCGGACTATCGATACTGTTACCTGGACCGATACCTCGTTTAGTTGGGCCAAACCCATACTGAATATCAGCAGCTGGGATGAATGTCTCCCCGATGCGGATCGGGTGCAAGAATAATATCTGTTATACGGAAAAAGATATGAATGTAAATATTCTTTTATTTGTAGCGGCAATATCATTTTGTCAGGCTCAATCATCACTTTATACTCCTGCTCAATTTAGACAAAGTGCAGGGGCTCTTGATTATACCTCAAGAACTTCTTTCAATTTGAGTATGGGTCTTACGATGGATTATTAAAAATAGTGCATCATAAGTAAATAAGTTTTAAATTCTGGAAAAAATGCGATTCTATGGAAAATAATCCACTTTTCCATCAAAACCCCTGATTTCCAGTCTTAGATTTCGATTGTGATCTTTATCAAGTTTTCACTTTTGTTTTTGAGTTTGTGATCGATATCACTCCGCCACAGCAGTTCTGTTCCGATAGGTATGAAGTAAACCAGAAACAAGTATCTGAACGGGAGAACCAAAATGAAAACCCAGAACAAAATAAATAGAATAATAATTACTGCCTTTCTTTTTTTCTTCCTGAGTGTTTCTGGTACCATGGCAAAGTCTACGGTATGGTGGGATATTTTTGGCATTGAAAATTGTGTCAAAAAAGGAGAACGTTACAAAAAGGCAAAAGCAGGTTTATTTGACGCAGCGAGTACATTACGAAGAAATGATGAAGCCTTTAAAGCTCTTGATAAAGCACAAAGAGAAAATTTGGATAAATTTCTTGAACAGCTTTCTGAGACTGGCAAAAACGCTACAAATACCTCAATTACGGGCATAGCGCCGAGTTCAATAAGTAGTCTTTTCTGGTCCAAACTGTTAACCATTATCCTGGAAATAAATGGAAATCCCGAGTCATACGGGGAAATGTTGGATTCGCTTAAACTACAAATTTTAAAATTGAAGAAGAAAATAGATAAATTAAAAGGTGAATATGAAGCGGGTATAAAAGGCAGGGAGCTTGAACTTAATAAAAATAACTATAAACATCCAGGTAATGGGGTTACCAAATCAGACTACAGTCGACGCGATTCAACTAAGATTCTTGAACAACATAAAGGAATAGTTGAACACAGAGATTTACTACAAGAACTCAGAGAACTGGAAAAGTCCATAGTTAAAAAAATTAACAATAAAGGCAAACAGAAAATTTCGCTCCAAAAAAAATCCAATGTGAAAACAATTGAACATGAAGATAATGATGATGCCGTGGCGACAATTGACAGTTTAAAAGAGGAAATTGAAATCTATAATGACTCCATTTATGACTCTCTCTATAGACAAATTTATGATTCGGAGTATGAAAATTCTTATACCACGGACTATGGAACGGATGGATATATAGATTACGATTCTTCTTATTACGAAGAACTGGAATATTTAGACGACAGCCCTTATTATTCAGAAGACTATGAATATGGTGACGATATGTTTGCTTATTCTGAAGAACTGGAATGTCCGGAAATCGATGATATGCCGGTTCCCTTTGATGATAATTATGCAGATCCTTTTTCTCAAGGTCCGAGTGAAGATATTGAATTAGGTATGGACGTTACGGAGAACTGGGCGGAATATGAATTAAAAGCCAGGGTACGGATACCCGTTGGTAAACACATTAAGAAGGCCTATCTGGATGTAATTTCTAAAACGGAGGACCAGAATTTTACGAGTGAAAATTTTACCCATAAAATGTTTACTTCTGACATCTCAAGCATCATTTTTGAAGATTCCGACTGGATAATTATGGAGTTTGTTTTCCCAAAAGGAAAATACGCCATACCTGCCGGAAACTATAATTTTATGTTAACGGGTTTAGGCAAATATTCTGAGGAAGATGAGCTGTTCCAGGATTATGAAAATTACGAAGAAGAGATTCTTATTGATGAATATTCTGATTATGATGAGCAGTTCCTTCCCCCCCTGGATGAAATGCAATTTCCTGAAACGGATATACCTCTCTATCCCGATTACATTGATGACGACCTGATGCCTCTGAATAGTGACTTATGGACAGTGGTTGTTAATTTTTCTTTTAACGAAGACAACACTGAAGGTGAAAAAGTGACAAAGGTTGATGAGTCCCAGGAGACTATTCCACTTTTAAAGATGGTCAATTCTCCTAATCCCTTCAGAAACCGAACTTCAATCGAAGTGAATCTTGCTCAGCACAGCCAGGTCCGGTTATCTATTTACAATGCCATGGGTAAAGAAATCAGGGTTCTGCTGCAACAAGAAGTTGATGCCGGAACCTATAAGCAGGTATGGGACGGTACTGATAGTCGCGGTAATACCATGGGCAAAGGCGTTTACTTTCTTAAAGGATTTGTCGATGGCAAGGCTTTTTCGAGACAGTTGTTAAAAGTAGAATAACGAATATATCCATTTGATTAAGAACTTAAGCGTTAACAGACGGGAATCTGTTAACGCTATTTTCTTTTTGAGGCGTTACAGTCCTAACAAGGGGGGAGGGCCTCATAACCAATTAATTAGTTCTTGTTCAATGTTAGTGTCAAAATTGTTTGTATGGTAAACGACCACTGTCATCGCCCGGCTTGACCGGGCGATCCATCCCGAAATCGATGATTTGCTGGATTGCCCGGTCAAGCCGGGCAATGACAGGTTCATAGCATCAATAATTTTTGTTAGTTTTAAACAGTAACTAATTAACATTTTACTGTTTAATAAAACGAGTTACAAATACATGAGCCTTCTCATTTCTGACTATCAGTTGATACACTCCTGCAGGCAATGCATTAACATCATATTGAACTGGCAAAGCATGAGTCGTCAGAACTTTTATTATTTTACCCTGCAGTGTAGAAATTTTGAGAGTATAACCTTGGCCTTCCATATTTGGCCCATCAAACCATAAGTTATCGCCTACCAAATGGGGATATGCCGAAAAAACCTTCTGAGTCATCGATACGACCGGCGTTAGTTTTGGTTTCATTTCTTTATTATCAATCATCTCAAAATTTTCTACAGGAAGTATTCCTTCCTTCATTACTTCACTCACCGTACGACTTTTTTCACCTAATGGATCATACTCATGTAATGTATCGAGAAAATTATTAAAATATTCAACTTCATTTTTCATACTGTGGTTCACCATGCCAAACACGATTTTATCCGTCGAATCACCAGCAGCTGTACTTTTAAACAGAGAAATTAAATTTTGTGAAAGCATTGGATTAGTATTTTGTCCATGCCCAATCCATTTACGAGTAACACTGTCAAAATCAGCCTGAATAATATACTCATTTACTGCTTTTGAAGGATTGTCCGGAGCCGTTTCGCCTAAATGTGCATACTGATTTGAATAACCAGAGCAGGTTGCATAGATAATACCTTTGGATAGGTCACGTTTATCAGGTTCTTCATTCATACAACCTGATACAACCGGGCCTGCAAAAGAAGTGAGTTTCGTATAAAAATCTTCAATGGTACCAAGGTATGGTTCAATATTGGTCCCTCCCTTCTTGTCTTGTCTGCTGGCAATAGCTTCTGATT
>JADFYW010000107.1 GCA_015232855.1 Fibrobacteria bacterium | reverse complement strand
TTTTGTCCAGAAAGCTGTTGATACTCTTATCGGCCTCATTGAAGCAGACAAATAGTTTCGTGAAGCATTAACTTGTTATACGATATTACTTAAAAGCCCCCCATAAAGGGGGCTTTTTTATATTTACGCTATTATGGAATTTTTCTACATAAAATCTTATTAAATCAATTAGTTAAACAACTTTGAGGAGCCTATCATGCGCAAGACACGTATTGTCTTTATCGGGACCAGAACCTGGGAACTTACCAGCCAACATCTTGATTATTTTGTAAAACACGATGCAAACATTGTAGCTTTCGTAGAATCCCCACTGGAGAATATTGTCTCCACTACTTCTGGAGAAAGTTCTTATAAAAATATTCATGACGTAGCTACTGAGCTCGACATACCGATTTACTGTCCCCAAACTCCAAGAGACCCTGAATTTCTGGACACACTGAGAGAAATCGCTCCGGATATTATAATTGTAGTCGGATACCAATTTTATTTACCTGAAGCCTTGCTTAACATCCCCCCCATGGGTGTTGTCAATTTTCATACCTCACTCCTGCCAAGGCATTGCGGAAGACACCCCGGTTTCTTAACGATATGGTATGGTGATAAAGAAACAGGGATGACCGTTCATTTTATGGATGCGGGCCTCGACACTGGCGATATCATGTATCAAAACAAGGTCCCCGTACTTCCAGGAGATACCGTTGATTCTCTCTACAAGCGTATCTGGGACTCCTGTGAACCCATCGTGAAAACACTTCTCGATGATCTTGACAACAATGCAGTACCCAGGATTCCACAAGATCCTGAGCAATATATTTACAATTATGAACTGGACGAATGTGATTTTGAGCTGGATTTCCGCCAAACAGCACAACTACTTAAGAACAGATCAGACATGATGCCCGGTAAATTTTTCTTTGTACATCAAAATGAGAAATATTTTATCAAGTCCTGTTCCCTGGTCGAAGAGTCTCTTTTCACACGAAATTTCAGATTAAGGGTTCCTTTTGTCTTTAGAGAAAAGCTCACTTTTGTCACGCCAAGATTATGGCTGCAAATCGAGAAAGTTATAAAAGACGGAAATGAAGTCGACCCCATGACGCTAATAGATACAAGCAGTTTAAAGACCGTAAAATAATAATTTTTACCTTTTCAAAGGGAGTTTACCAATGATTGAAAAGCCATTAAAAGATAAAGTAGCAATAGTAACTGGCGCAGCAGGTGCCATAGGATATGGCATTTGTGAAGTGCTTCTCGAAGAAGGCTGCACAGTAGTTGCAACAGATTTACCCGGAGAGCGACTTGACACTTTTGGCCAGGATCTTGACGCCATTGTCGCCAATCAATCCACTACGGTTCCGCTGGACGTAACGGATGTTGATTCAACCAAGAAGGCTTTTGATACGGTCTACGAAAAATACGGAAGACTGGATATCGTCATTCACAACGCCGGTATTGCTCATGTATCAAAGCTGGTTGACATGGACATCGAAAAGTTCCGGTTCCTGGAAAAAGTAAATGTAGATGGCACACTCATTATCCTTGCCGAAGCAGGAAGACAAATGATCAAACATGACAAAGGCGGAGATATCGTTGTGATGTCAACTAAAAACGTACCTTCTCCAAGTGCTGGTTTCGGTGCATACAGCTGCACTAAAGCTGGTTGTCATCAACTATCAAGAATTGCCAGTCTTGAATTTGCTCCACATAACATCCGTGTAAACATGGTAGCGCCAGATGCCGTATTCTCAGAAGGGAAGTATAAATCAGGGCTCTGGAATTTGGTAGGTGAAGACCGGATGAAAGCCAGAAAAATCAGCGAAGATGAATTACACGATTACTACCAGAACCGGAATCTGCTCAAAGCAAAAGTTACCGGCCGCCATGTGGCAAATGCGGTATTGTATTTTATTACCCGGCAAAGCCCAACTACAGGAGCCACCATTCCTGTTGACGGCGGCCTGCCCGATGCAACTCCAAGATAACTAACTTACGGTTATTTTTTCTTTACATCACCGATACCGGATCCATATCTATGGTTATCCGGACGGTAGATTTACGCTGTGGCTTAAATACTTCCAAACTTTGGTTTAGCGCCCATTGTATTCTTCCGGCGCTATTACCTCTTCCAAAAATCTGACAGCGATATTGTCTCTTTAGTTTCTTCAAGACAGCAAATCCCGGCCCTAACAGGATAATATCCGCTCTTTTGGCATATTCACGCAAAATTACTGCGAGCTGATTAATCTGTTGTACCACAAGTGACTCGTTGCTTCCGCTTATTTCTATTTTAAACAACCTTCGGAATGGGGGATAATCTAATTCTTTTCGTTTAGAAAGTTCTTCAGAGTAAAAATCACTGTATTTATAACCCAAAGCCGCCTGGAGTGCAGGGTTTTCAGGATCAAAACTTTGAATAAACACCGTCCCTGCATCTGAATGTCTGCCTGCCCGACCGGCAACCTGAGTAACCAGTTGATAGGCCCGCTCCCGGGCCCTGAAATCAGGAACCCCTAAACCCGTATCAGCATCCAATATACCCACCAGATTTACTCTCACAAAATCGTGCCCTTTAGCCACCATCTGGGTTCCTATTAAAATATTTGCTTCTTCTTTTCTGAAACTCTCAAGGATGGACTGCACACTGCCAATTTTTGAAGTACTATCACTATCCATCCGGAGTATCTTTGTTGTTGGAAAAATCTGATTGAGATATTCTTCCAGCTTTTCTATTGCCAGGCCGATATCTACAAATTCCCGTCCCTTACATTTATGGCAGGCCGACACTGTTTTGCTTGTAAAGCCACAATAGTGGCACACAAGAGCTTGTTTACTTTTGTGTGGAACCAGGGGAACAAAACAATTAGGACACTGTAATATTTCCCCACAAGTTTTACAGACCTTTCGCTTTGCATATCCTCTTCGGTTTAAAAGAAGTATGGCTTGTTCATCTCTGGCAAGACACGCAGTTAATGCATCCCGGAGCGGTATTGAAATAGGGCTGCGACCCTGGAGTTCATACTGCTCACGCATATCCACCACGTGGATATCAGGTAAGGAACTTTTTGTAGCTCTGCTTGTAAGCTCAATTAGAGTATGCTTCCCGGATACTGCCCGATAATAAGTTTCAAGAGAAGGGGTAGCACTACCAAGTACCACTGGGATTTTCAACTGTTGCCCCCGAAATAGTGCAACATCCCTGGCATTATAACGGGGAGGACCCTCTGATTGTTTATAACTTCCATCATGTTCTTCATCAACCACTATCAAACCCAGATTCGAAAGCGGAGGCAGTATAGCTGAACGTACCCCAATTAGAATCCTGATCTTATTGGTGAATATACCATTCCAAACTCTGCGTTTTTGCCCGGTATTTAAATTACTATGAAAAACAAATATTGATTCATCAAGAAATCCTTCAAAAGAATCCACAATCTGCGGTGTTAAAGCAATTTCCGGGAGTAAGACCAAGGCATTTTTTCCCATCGCCAGACAATGCTTCACCAAGTGCAGATATACCAGTGTTTTTCCGCTACCCGTTATGCCATGGAGTAAAAATGATTTAAATGAGGACTCCGAAGCTGAAAAACAAGGTTTTATCCTATCGAGTGCCTTTTGTTGTTCCTGATTTAAAACCAGAGAGGACTCCTTTGAAATACCCACAGGCAAGGAATCACTCATTAAATTTTCTTTCGTTTCACCAATCAGTATCTTATCAAGTTGTTTAAACACGAATTTTGGAAAAGCAGTGGCAAATACTTTGGAAACCGGGGTGTGATAATACTTTTCCAACCAAAAGCACATCTCTATCCACTCTTTGGAAATTCTAATTCCCGGTAAGATTTCCTGGATTTTTTTGGTCTTATAGGGTAAATCTATAGTCTGGAGTTCTACAATCAGACCAACTGTTATTTTGGATTTGAGAGGGGCTTTAACAAAATAGCCAATGGCAAGTTCAGCATTATTTCCAATACCAGCATAAGCTCCCTCTTCATACCAAAAGGGTTCCGGAAGATTACCCGGAAACAGGACTTTTACTTTTAAGCTGGGTTTCAACTCTATTTTTCTCTTCACTTTTTTGCTATGATTAATGTAATATAAGAAAAGCACCGAAGAATATTGAGGTAGAGTAATTATAGTAATATTGCTTTTGCCATAAAAAGGGAAGACTTTGTCAGATTTTAACCAAAACGACGATTTATCGCCTGAAGAATTTAAAAAATCTCTGGAACAATCCAGCAATTGCCCTTTGCTGGATATCAATATCTCAGAAGACAAAATGCTCGCCCATGTCAGTATCGTGTCTGATAACAAAAACCAGAAACTAACCCCTGAAATTTTAATAAATGAATTAAAACTCCGGGGTGTCATCTCAGGAGTTTCATTAAACGCAATTGAAAAAGTCGTCGAACAATGGAATCGTGATGGAAAAATTCCCAAGAACACTCTCATAGCAGAGGGGATAGCCCCTGATATAGGAGAGGCAGGTAAAGAAATTCTTAATGCTGCCGGGATAACTGACCCGGACATACTCACCAAAATTAAGGCATTAGAAACTCCGCATATAGCTTCAGTATTGGAACTTTGCAAAGCAGGAAGGGTAAACAACGGTCAGGCTGTATTAAAAAAAGATGCTTCAAAAAAAATGATAGGAACAAATGTCTTCGGTGAACAAACTATGGTTTCTAGCCGTGTACAACCAGGTTCCGGTGTAGAGTACAACGAAAAAAATGCAGAATACTTCGCTATGGAATCTGGGATACTATCTTTTATTGACAATACACTCGAAATCATTCCTGTTATCTTTACCCACCTTGCCAAGGTAAATGTTTCCCCAGGCCATATGCAAGCCTCTATTACTCTCTTCCCCGCTCATCAACAAGAACCACAAATTACCGAAAATGACGCATTTAATGCTCTTAAAGAAGCCGGTATAAAAATCGGTATTAACGAGGATTTGGTTAAAACTGCCGTGCAAAAATGTATACAGGAAAACCGTATAATAAATGAGGTTGTAGCAGAGGGCATAGCTTCAATTGATGGAAAAAACGGTGAAGTTGAATACCTGAAAGATTTTAATGAATCGCTTAAACCAAAGCTCCTTGAAGATGGTAGTGCGGATTTTAAAGATATAAGCCTGATTAAGTCTGTTAGTAAATACGAAAAACTGGCCCGTTTACATCCACCAGAAAAAGGAATCCCCGGCACCAATCTTTTTGGCGATGCCCTGCCCGCGCGTGATGGTGTGCCGGAAAAAATGCCCTGTGGCAATAATACTGAAGTATCCAAAGAAGACGATGCAGTACTGATTGCAAGTATTACAGGGAACGCCCGGCTTAACCATAACCTCCTGGAAGTAACGGATTGTTATGTCGTTGGAAATGATGTGGATTATGAAACTGGTAATATTTCTTACCCAAAGACACTGTTAGTTAAGGGGGATGTTAAAAGCGGGTTTACGGTAGAAGTAGGCCAGGACGCTGAAATTCATGGAATTGTTGAAGACTCCAATGTGCGGGCAGGAGGTAAAGTACTTATCCGTGCCGGTTTTATAGGGAGCGGCGCAGGTTTGATTGAAGCAAAAGATGATGTAGGCCTTGCCTATATCCGCAATCAGAAAGTCCGTTGCCGTAAAAATATTACGATTGCCGGAGAGGCTATCAACAGCCAATTATTCGCACGAAGTAACATTGAAGTAGGCGGTAGAAAATTAGGTATTGTAGGCGGCATGGCCTCAGCCAGACGCGAGATTATCTGTGAAAGTGCAGGCAATGAAAGCGGTATTCGCACTACCCTGGAGGCCGGAGTTGATTTTGCTCTTATAGAAGAAAAGTACAAAACTGAAGATAAAATAAAAGAACTCAGCGGAAGCAAGATTAAAATAGACGAACATTTAAACAAGCTGGGTAGAATCAAAAAAATGAAGAAAGTGCTTACCCAGAAGGAGACCATACTTTTAAAAAAACTAGTTGAGATGCAAATAAAAATCAAAAAACAGCTCGATACGTTGGACGAGAGAAAAGCCCTGATCAGTGAGAAAATCGGGCAAATAGGGAACGCCCGCATTATTGTACATCATACGGTTTATCCCGGTGTTACCATCAAAATCGGCGGTAATATGCTAACTATCGAAAAAAAGCTTACCGGCCCGAAAACATTCATCATGAAGTCAAGCGATATTAAAGTACTGTAAACGCTTTACCATAAAAGCAAACAAAAAAAAACGCGGGAAAGGTTAAACTTTTCCGCGTTTTTTTTGTTTATACCCAAGGGCATTAGTTTCATTGAAGCGGATGCTAAAGCAAATGCTTCAATCAGCTTTATATTTAATATCGGTAATGATCCGACTTGTAAGGGCCCCCAACCGGTACACCAAGATAGTCGGATTGTTCTTTAGTCAGAACCGTAAGCTTTACCCCTAGTTTGGCAAGGTGAAGTCGGGCAACTTCTTCGTCAAGCTGTTTGGACAATGTATACACACCAACCTCAAAGGTCTTTTGCCACAATTCTATCTGGGCTAATACCTGGTTCGTAAAAGAATTACTCATCACAAACGAGGGATGACCCGTTGCACAACCAAGATTGACCAGACGTCCTTCTGCCAACATAATTATACTGTGGCCATCGGAAAATACATATTGATCAACCTGAGGCTTAATATTGATCTTTTTAATGCCAGGTAATTTTTCCAGATCAGCAACCTGAATCTCGTTATCAAAATGGCCAATATTACAAACAATAGCTTTGTCTTTCATTTTAGACATATGTTCAGCAGTGATAATATCACAATTACCTGTTGTGGTAACATAGATATCTGCAGTATCAAGACAGTCTTCTATGGTCTTTACTTCATAGCCTTCCATTGCTGCTTGTAAAGCACAAATAGGGTCTATTTCGGTAACAACAACTTTTGCGCCAAAACCGCGCATAGACTGTACACAACCCTTACCAACATCACCATAACCGCAAATAACTACATTCTTACCTGCTACCATAATATCAGTCGCACGTTTAATCCCGTCGGCAAGGGACTCTCTACAACCATAGAGATTATCAAACTTAGATTTGGTTACCGAGTCATTAACATTGATAGCAGGAAACAATAATTCACCTTTTTCCATCATTTGATAGAGACGGTGAACACCCGTTGTTGTTTCTTCCGAAACCCCTTTCATTTTAGCAGCAATCTTATGCCATTTTTGAGGGTCCTTTTTCAGGTCTTGTTTAAGCGTTGCCATCACAATGTTAAGTTCAGGATTACCTGTATCTTTGTCAACAATTGAATGGTCATCTTCAGCAAGTACACCCCTGTGAATGAGCAGCGTAGCGTCTCCTCCATCATCAACGATCAGGTCTGGCCCAGTTCCATCAGGAAAAGTAAGAGCCATATTGGTGCACCACCAGTATTCTTCAAGAGTCTCACCCTTCCAGGCAAAAACCGGAACACCACTGTCAGCAATAGCTGCAGCCGCATGGTCTTGGGTAGAGAAAATATTACAGGAAGCCCACCTTACATCGGCACCCAATTTTACAAGAGTCTCGATTAGCACAGCGGTTTGAATCGTCATGTGCAGAGAACCTGTAATCTTAGCGCCCTTTAAGGGCTTCGAATCACCGTATTTCTCTACAAGGGCCATTAACCCCGGCATTTCGTGTTCGGCTAATTCTATTTCTTTTCTGCCAAATTCTTTTTGTGAGAGATCTGCTACCTTGTATTTGAGGTCAGCATCAGTTTCAAGAACATTTATTGTCATGGTATTTTACTCCTTATTTTTTTAAAAGTTTGGCAGCTGCTTTTTTGAGGGCAGGGACCTTATCTAGTTTTTCCCAGGTAAACCCATCACCGCTACGGCCAAAATGACCATGATAGGAGGTTTGACGATAAACCGGTCTCTTTAATTTTAAACTCCGAATGATGCCACCGGGAGTAAGATCAAAAAGTCCGTCTACAATTTCTGAAATGTTATCATCAGAAATTTTACCCGTTCCAAAAGTATCAATTAAAATTGACACAGGTTTTGAATAACCAATCGCATAGGCCAACTGCACTTCGCAGCGAGAAGCAAGTTTTGCCCCCACAATATTTTTTGCAACATATCTTGCTGCGTAGGCAGCACTTCTATCTACCTTCGAGGGGTCTTTACCTGAAAATGCGCCGCCACCATGCCTGCCCATACCTCCATAGGTATCAACGATAATTTTACGACCGGTAAGACCACAGTCACCCATGGGTCCACCAACAACAAAACGACCTGTTGGATTAATAAGATATTTTGTTTTGCTATCAAGGAGTTTTGCCGGTATGGTCTTTTTAATGCATTTCAAGATTATGTCTTTTTGAATAGTTGCATGTTTTACTTTTTCATCATGCTGAGTGGAAATTACAACAGTATCCACTCTTTTAGGTTTACCGTTTTCATATTCTACCGTTACTTGCGATTTTGCATCGGGCCTGAGATATTTTAAGGTCCCTTTTTGTCTGAGTCGGGTAATATTTTCTATAAGCCGCTGAGACAAATGAATAGGAAGAGGCATAAGTACTGCAGTCTCATTACAAGCAAATCCAAACATCATTCCCTGATCACCAGCCCCTTGTTCTTTAAAGAGCCCCGCCCCCGCGGTAACTCCCTGAGAGATATCCGGAGATTGTTTGTCAAGAGCTACCATCACACCACAGGTTTTGTAATCAAAACCCATTGAAGAATCAGTATAGCCAATATCTTTAATAGTGTTTCTGATAAGACTTTGGAAATCAACCTCGGCTTTAGTGGTAATTTCTCCTGCAATAACTACGAGTCCCGTAGTTATCATCGTTTCACAAGCAACTCGGCTCGCAGGGTCCTGTGCCAACATTGCGTCAAGGATGGTATCTGATATCTGATCAGCCATTTTATCAGGATGTCCCATAGAAACAGCTTCAGAAGTAAAAAATTGGTTCGCCATTAATTCTCCTTTGAGATAAAAACAATAATTGTTGCACAAAATATATAAAAATTAGTTGGTAGACAAAAATTCCTGAACCATTAAAAACAGCTCTTTCTGAACTGTTTTTTGAGTAATTCATGATAGAGTGGTTCTTTGGTATTGCTTGACATTTTGTGGGGTAGAAACAATATTACAATCTGAAAGAGAGAACAGACAATTATGGTTATAGCAGTAGATTTTGACGGTACCGTAGTAGAGCATGAATTTCCTAAAATTGGCCCCCTGAAGCCTGGTGCTATTGATGCCTTGAAGGCTTTTAAAAAGGCAGGTCATAAGATACTTATCTGGACCTGCAGGCAAGGAGAAGCCGAACAGGAAGTCCGGATGTTTATGCTACAGAATAATATCCCTTTTGATACTATAAATATGCCGGTCCCTGGCTACGATCTTGCCACGCGTAAAGTTTATGCTGATTTATACATAGACGACAAGGGCCTGCGCTATGATGATAACTGGGATGACATCAGAAAGCTCATTACCGGAAAATAATTTCCGAGCACTTCCGCCAGAGTCATTTATTCCCCGGCATACAAGGTAACCAAATGAGAATCTTTCATCTGGTTCCGGTAATTCAACTTTATCCATTCTGCAGACCGGGAAACGCTTGAAACGCGAAGCTCATCCACAATTCCTTTCATGAGGTCCTTCCCGTTATTGGAATGCCCCAACAAGATGTAACCGAACCCGGGAACCTGCTGTACTATGGCCGTGGTAATAACCAAATCTCCATCTATATACAGACTGATATTACCATTCCCCGTTAAAACAAATGACAAATAATGCCAGGTGTTAGGGCTAATACCCGTGAAACTGGCCAGGGTGGTATTTCCCAGGAAAATAATTTCAAGCACATTCCCGTTAACCATAATAGTTAGAAGCGAAGTACTCAATTCCGGATTATAGAGAGATGCCAGTGTATAAGAACCCTCAACATCTGATACCTGGAACCATCCGCTCACGGTAACGGGATCATTTTTTTGTAGAAAGATGTCAGGAACCGAGAGAAAATCATCTTCTCCATCAAAGGCCACCCCTTCTCCCACAAGTGAAGAAACCAATTCACCCATATTACCTTGTCTTATTATCTCGGGTTGATTAAGCACGGTATCCTGGTCCATGTGTAAAACATACGAAAACCCATTCGTCGGAGAAAAAACATTTTCTTTTGTATACAGGCTCGTACTAAATTCAGAATCATAACAACGCATAAAAATATGCTGCACGCTGTCTTGCCCTTTTAACGTATCCAGTTTCACCCAAATAGCCGCTCTGGAAGCCGCTGAATCCCACAACTCAATTTCAAAGGGCAAGGGAGTGACCGTATCATTTTTAAAGAATTCGATGTTTTTCCCGCTCCCACCACATCGGCTAAAATCGTAGTTGGTATCCAACCGAACCAACAAAGGATAATTAAAGGCCATTCCCCAAAAGTTCTCTCCCCTATCTGTTGTATTCATATTAATCTTCGCAAGAGAAAGTGTGTTTTTCGTCTCAGAAGAAGTTCCGCTGGTAAGTTCTTCTCCACACTGACAAAAGAAGAAAAGAACAATCAACCATAAGCCTATGGGACCCCTTTTACAGAAACAATTTAGCAAACCGGTAAGACTTACTCGTTTTAACCCAATACACATTTTATTAGTTAAGTAATCCATTATGCTGTAGTTTTAATGTTTTTAGATAGTGGAAACATTTGAATATTTATCTGATAGACCCTTTCTGATTTCCCCACTTCATCAATCCGCTTTTTAACTTCATTAAAGAATTTATCGGCCATTTCACGGATATCCTCAACAGCTTCTTTATCTAAAGATACCGTTAACGTAGTGATATCACGTAAGTTTTTGTCATAGCGCTCTATGGACTCTCTGGCCAGATTAATCATATCGGCCTGGAAGGTACGCACTGCTTGTGAATGAAACCCGGTACCTGTTGTAATATGGGCCTCTGTGGGTATAATGTTCCCCTGCTCATCTTCTTGTACCAATTTCAGGTTTTTAAGCATTGACACTGACTTTTTTGCTTCTTTTTCAGAAATTGGAGGATCCAGTAATTTGCCCAATGCTTTATAGTCCCCGGTAAATGGCAGACAATCAAGAAGGGCGCGAATTGCACTATAATGCCACCTGGTATAAAACTCATACCGCCTTTCATCCATTTGAAGGGAATCTACTTGCCGCAGAGACACAAGTTTTTCAAAAAATATCCGAGTCTCTTTTTCTGATTTAGATTTCCCAAATCTCACCAGAGTTTCAAAGTATTCCCCTTCTTTAACCGTTAATTTGCACAACTTGATAACATTGGGGATTTTAGGGTCTGACAAATGGTGTTTTTTATTCAGGATATGTACTAAATAACCGGGATCCAACTCTAACTTACGGCCCATATACCGGTAAGAGAAATAGTTATGTTCTCTCTTTTGGACCTGATAAAAGTCTTTTAAGTAATCCCGATAATCCAGATAACGAAACAAATTCATATAGACTTAATATAACGTCATTTCTGGTTTAAAACCGCCTGTAACTAAAAAAATGTTGAATATAATCTCAACACAAGAATACAATAAACTGCTTATTTCCTTAAAAAAAGCAGTTTTGAAAAAAAATAACTAACTACTTATTTAATATTTCTCAACACTCAGGTTGTAAGCACTAAACCCACTATCACAAAATCCAATACAGCGGTAAGTGCGAATGAAAGAAGAGCCTGAATAGAAAAATATTTTTCGGTAAATAAATACGCCCCTACATTTGCCAGTCCAAACAAAAACCAGCTAAGTGCACTCACATTTCCCCCAGAACTCTGCATCACCCGGATAAGTTGAAGGGTTGTGGCAGTAGGAAGAATTACCGCTGGTAACCAGCCTGCCAGTTTTGTTTTGGAAATACTCACAATTTACCCCTTCTATTTGAGATAAGCAAAAGTTTTGATACTAATGTTACAGCTTCATTGATCAATGATATTTGCGCATATTATTGGGTGGTTTTTTTAGAAAAACGCTCCTGCGGTTACCATGAAAATTATCCCAAGAGAAATCCCCGTTTTAATAAAGAAACCCCAGACCCGGCCGATTAATGCACGATAACTCACGGTAAGGGCCTTTGATGAAGTTTTAGAAGCAGTGTACTCCATTACCAAGGCCCCCACAAAGGTTCCCCCAAAGATACCAAGGATTGAACCAATGGGGAAAAATACCGGCGAAAAAACAATAGAACCCGCAAAACCGCCGATGATGGATCCCCAGGCAGATCGCCTGCTTCCTTCTGCCTTTTTTACTCCCCTGGCACCGGCAAAAAATTCAATGAGCTCTGCAGCAATGGCAGCAATGAGGACTGCTACAAACATTTTCCAACCAATATAGTGTCCATCCACCAGTATGTATAGAAACACCAGTGCCGCCTGGGCTAACGGGGCTGAGAATCCATAAACAATTAACACCAGAGACGCCGTCAACATCAAAAGAAGCAGAATAAACAGAAACATCGACATTAAATACCATCCCGTATTAAAACTGGTAATAATATAAAAGGTTTAATCAGACTATCAAAATAGTTGTCAGTTGTTAGTCGTCAGTTAAAATAATGTGCTTTGCCTCTATTATTTAATAGAACGCCCATGTTAAGAGTATTGCAAAGAACAAAAAGCTAAAATCAAGTCATTCCGGCTTGTCCCATGCGCATCAACTTAAGGAAAAATAAGTGAAAAATATGCCAGAAACCAGTCATTCCGGCTTGTCCGGAATCTTGAACATAGGCGAAACACTTATTCCAAGTTATACATTTAATAGTTTTAGCAACAAAATTCAGGATTCCAGACAAGCTGGAATGACTGGATTTAAGCTTTTTTGTATTAAGTTGATGCGCATGCGCTACGTCGGGAATCAAAACGATAGATATAGATTGACATTTTTATTCTAATTTTAACACTAGAAAATACATTTATTTCATGTTTCTGATTCCGGACAAGCCGGAATGACTTGATTTTAGCACTTTTTTCTTTGCCTGCTCCTTAACTTAATGATATTGACTCGTTACTGACCTTTATTTCCCCTTTTTAATTGATTTCTAGCTTGTTTCATGGGCTTTTATGCTATTCATTGCCCTTGTTTGCCATTTTAGCGCTGTTTAATAGTCGAAAGATATTGATTTCCCCTCATTTATTGGGGTATAATAGAGTAAGGAGGCATTCTTTCCTCTTAACCTTTTTCCTTCTGTATTGGAATTTTATGAAGGTATCCTTCGTGTGATTTGGAACCCATTCTTCTTGTCATAAAAGTTCAATCCATTAACCCGCTTTTTTTTCCTTACATAATTTTCTGAGTCGTTTTTTCTCTTTTCTAAACTCCGCTTCAATCAAGGAGGAGCAGGTATGAATGAAGAACTTATACAAAAAGCCCTATCCAGCAATAACAAGGCAAAAATAACTGAAACACTATTTGCTCTTGAAAGAAATGGTGACCTGTCCCATCTCAAAATAATTATGGCGCAAAGCAAACGTTTTGAAGAGAAGGACTTGAAACAGTATTGTTATAAGGCCGCGTCTTCAATTATTAAGAGGGGACTCATTAATGACTATACAAAATTTGATGAGCATATGCGTAAGAGCCTGCTTGATATATTACAAACAATAGATCCCCAGGTCGTTAAAAATTTTTCTGAAGAGTTGAAGTCTGAAAACGATCTCAAACGTCTGAATGTGGTTAAAGTTCTCGGGCTTTTGGGAAAAGATTCTCGCATTAAGGATGTTGTTAAAACCGTATCAAAAGATAAAAGCGAAAAAGTACGCGCTACCGCTATTTCCCTTATGAGATATATGCCGGAAATGGTTAGTGTGGAAGTGTTACTTGGTTTGATGAAAGATAAGGACAAACGGGTTGTCGCAAATTGTATTGAGGTGATAGAAGCATTGCTTTGTGAAAAATTTATCAGTTCACTTCAGGAATTTAAAAAAGACGAAAATAATCGCATCCGGGCAAATGCATTGAAAGCGCTTTGGAAGACGGGGATAAACGAGGATGGTGTATATCGTGGCCTGAACCAGATGATTAATGATAAAGACAATCATCTTATGCGGGCCAGTGCCTGCTGGGTCATTGGTGAGTGCGCTACACAGGATGATGATGTGTTTATTGATTTATTGGTGAAATGCCTGGATGATAAAGAAAAATTGGTAAGGGAAAATATGATAAAAGCCCTGCTGAAAATTGGGGGGAAAGCAAAAGACCAATACCTGGATATGATTGACCCCGATGAATTGGAAACAATGCGGAAAATTATGGCAGGGATTAAACCCGGGAAAAGAGTGGAGTTGTAGGAGGGAGTTTGGAGTTCAGAGTTCAAAGTTACTTGTCCTGGCTATATAAGAAGTTCGGAGTTCAAAGTTCAGAGTTCGGAGTTCAAAGTTACTTGTCCTAGCTATATAAGAAGTTCAAAGTTCAAAGTTCAAAGTTACTTGTCTGGGCTATACAGGGAGTTCGGAGTTCGGAGTTACTTGTCCTAGCTATATAAGAAGTTCACAGTTCAGAGTTACTTGTCCTAGCTATATAAAAAGTTCAAAGTTCGGAGTTCAAAGTTACTTGTCTGGGCTATTCAGGGAGTTTCGGAGTTCAGAGTTCGGAGTTCGGAGTTCAACGTTCAAAGTTCGGAGTTCAGAGTTACTTTATTATTTGTTTTTATATGCCAGAAGGTATTTTATGAAGCCGTGAATGGTTGCACGTGTCTGTCCGGTGTGGTCGTATACTTTTTTAAATTCTACTTCTGTGATATAGTTCTGATCTAATGCTACATATAATTCGCTCTGAACTTCTGTGCAGGAGCGTTTAGCATACCTGAGAAATCGAATAAATTCCGCAGTTGATTCTGCATCATAACCTTCTGCGATGTTGTGCATTGTTGAACCTGCAGCATTTTGAATTTGCCTTTTTAAGCCAGAATTTTTTGAAAAGGATTCTTTGCTTGTAAGCTTATAGACACAGCGATTTAATTCTCTGGCCAATTGCCAGGCTTTGATATCTTCAAAACTTTCAATTGTCATGATAACTCAAACAAAAAAATATTTTTTACTGATAACTCACAACTGATTACTGATTACTCTTTCACTGTTGATTTCGCTTTAAACTCTGCCCGGCGGTTCTGGGCTCTGGCTTCTTCGTTTTTTCCCTGAACAGCAGGAGATTCTTCTCCGTAGGTAGTGAAGTTAATGCGGTCACTATTGACCCCGTAGCTCTCCAGATATTCCATAACCGCTTTGGCCCGTTTCTCCCCTAAAACAAGGTTGTACTCTTCTGTGCCGACTTCATCGGTATGGCCTGCGACATCTATGCTGATTTTACGTCCGGCTTTTGTTGCATTCATAATGTCTGCGACTTCAGCGAGTAATTTTTTGCCTTCTTCGGTGATTACGGTTTTGTCAAATTCAAAAAATACTTTGTTTGCGAAAATTTTATCAATGAGATCCTGAACATGCTCAATTTCTTCATCTGTTGCCGGAATGGCTTCTGTGGTTGTTGTCTGGGTGCTTTCCGAAGACTCTTGTGGAGGGGTTGGGGGAGCATCAGATACGCTTGCTTTTTTGATGTTTGGGGTACAGGATAAAAAGAAAAATAGTGCCAGGGTTATAAAAAGGGAAAGATGTTTCATGGTTCCACTCCAGG
>JADFYW010000106.1 GCA_015232855.1 Fibrobacteria bacterium | reverse complement strand
TGCATCCATTACTCCTGGCAATAAAACTGCTATAGTCGCCATATCTGCTCCGACATAGTTGATATCACTAAGTGAGGGGGCAAGTGAATTATATACGGCTGTATAATTCTGAGCACCTTCGTAATTCCAGTCGATGGAAGTCACTGAGAGCGGAGGAGCGAAAACAAGCTCTTTGAATTGTATATAAATGGAATCCGCCTGTCCGTCATTGTTACCATCTACAATCCAGGCTCTATTAACAGGCACATAGGCAGCAACAAAGCTAAGCTCTGCTTTTGCAGTCCCTTTACTTGCGGATACTGACATAGTATTTCCAAGGGAAGATGGATCCAGCCGGCCTTCCAGAACATTGTCTCTCAGATTTGGTTCTACAGAAAACCCCAGCTGTACTACCGCTTCAAAAACAGTACTGTTAGCACTTGTTTCCACAACCAGTACATCAAGAATATCACCAGAACTACTTTTTAGTTTAATCTTTAGCGTATCAGGTTGGTATAAATCAGGGGACTTGCTAATAAGCTGTACCATGACTTGCCCTCCATCGGACTCAGCCAAACTGGTAACAGGGTTACGATTCAAATCCAGAAACTGTATCTTACTGAGTACCGGGTCCATAATAGTTATCTGACTGGTTGCAGAAGTACCATAAATAGGATCGGTATATACGCTGATAATATTATCAATATCCTGGCAGTGAAGTATATTATCAGACAGCACACCACTCCATGCTTCTTGTTTCTCAATTACCCCACAGTATTCTGTAGATGTCACCGCTGTCTGGGTAAGAATAACGTCTTCCAGTTTATCCCCGGAAGAAGCACATTTCACCTCATCCAGTAATAATGAGTCAATTTGCACACTTGAAAAAACCTGGTCCTGAACACAAATCCGCAGTTTTTCACTTTTGCGTTCAGGGGGAGTACCCGTAACCAGATCCGTTATCACAATATTTTCTACTAAATTAGGTTTGGCAGTCACCAGTGTTGCTTTTGCAGTATCCCCTCCTAACCTCTCAGACGTTCCCGTCAAATGAGTAGATACAGAAACATTTATAACTCCTTTAAAATAAAACTGTAATTTTCCATCAGCAGATAGAGGCTCTTTGCTATCATCAAGTGCAATATCAGCTATCCAAATACCCATGTTATTCTCACGACCGGAAAACAAAAGACTGATAACCTCGGTATCCGTACTCACACGCCCAAGCGCGTCTGTATTCTGTATGGTTACTTTAGCCTTTTTAAGCATAAGACTGGGGATATAATCATCCGTATAATGGAGATAGACTCTACCCTGGCTCGCATCCCAGATAGCACCGGTCATCAACAAAGGTGGAGTGGTTCCGTTTGCGTTAGTAAAAGAAAGCAAACCAGGCAACTGTGTAGGGATACCATAACCGATAATATCATGTTTTTCAGATAAATTTTCAGGATTAGTATACGCCGCCTTCAGTTCGTCACCGATTCTTATTTCAAAGGTGCTATTCATTGAAGTAACGGGTGGAGATTGGATAACCGGAATGGTGGCCCCATATTTGCCAGGCTCGATTTCAGTCAGAGAATAGGTTTCGTTATCTACAGGACTACCATTACCCTCACCTTTTGTGTTAGTCAGACGAACAACATATTCCTGAATACGTTCAGGATTAAAAACAGCGTCTTCGACCACCACATACAACATGGTATCCGTACCTGCCAGAGAGGCATGTAATTCCGTCCAGGTTTCATCCGAAAAATAAATCTTTGCTACCTGGGGAACAGGTTTTACCGGAAATGACGTAGAGGGTTGATCCTGAGCGTTTTTAGGATTGACCCAACTCACCTTGACGGTATCATAGATTGAGGATTCCAGTACATTGTTTCCTGTTACCACGGACGCTACAGCAAAACTAACGGTATCGGTAAATACTAAAGCATTATTAACCAAATCCGGATTGGTAATGATAATTGGTTCGGAGTCTTTGCCTGCTAATGAACGAGTAAGTATGGTAACCGTATCAATCCCTGCCTGGGCCACAGTGAGGCTTATCACAAAATTCTTATCTTGTTCATTGAGGTTACTATTTCCACCCAGTGGTTCGCCTGTAATTTTTGATACATTCAATACCGATGGCACGTTATTTTTTACATATTGTTCACTAATAGTATCACTGGTTTTCCACCCGGTTTTAGTCGCATAGGCAGTTAACAGCGTGGTTGATGATATTGGTATAGCCGTTCCTGTATATTTTTGATAACTGGTTCCATTTTCACTATAAAATATTTCTGCATCAGGAACCATATTACTCAACGTAACGGGTAATTTAAAATCAAAGGGTCCACCAATGGGATCCGCAACAGGTGGCGGTAATTCCATTTTACAAATAGCAGCGGCTTTGTTTGCAACGAGAACAATTTCGCCATCGCCATAAGCACCTCCCCATAAGTAATAATCACCATGGTAAAGGTAGACAACCTCATATGCATAACCGTCATAAGAATATTTTATACTATTCCAGGCATGACCTGAACCGGCTGTGGCCCATGGACTGTCCCAATCGGCTCCCGGCTTCAGGTTATACAGCGAAACAATGGGGTCCAGTTCCGGATACATGGTAGCACCAGCCGGTATTCCCTGTAATGCTATACCTCGTGCATATGCCAGGCCGGCAAGGATATTTGCTCTTGTTACCCCGCCCCGGTCATCATCGATAAATTCATTGCCAGGCTGCTGCCGGGACATCAGTATGACGTTGTTGATTTCCGGAAAGCCAGCTTGCTTCGTGGAATAATTGGGAAAATGCCAGGTCTGAATGGCCGCATCAGTAAAAGCAGGGTTTTCCCGGAATGTTTTTAAAAGGGGCCGGTCAGTGGTGATAGAATCTACACACAGTTCTTCACCCTGGGAAAAAATATTCTGATTAAAGAAAAAAAGAAACATTCCTGTTATCATTAACGAAACGGTATATTTTTTCATAGAAACCCCTGTTTTAACGTTGTTTTGCTGCGTTTTATTAAAATATATGTGCAAGACTCATAATTTACTGCCCAATCCGGACATTATCTGGTGAAGCATTTTTCACCATTTGATGAATAATGAATTTGCTTGAATTTCGTCAGTTCGAGTAGGCCTGTAAGGCCATATCGAGAACACAAAATAGGCGCTAAAGATTTATCAAAATGGCTCCTGATTTGGCTTCTCGCTACCCCATCCCTTAACCAGACGAGCTAGCAACAGAGTAGTACAAGAATTTTTTATACCCCTCCCTATGCAACGCAGTTGCGTAATGGGGAGGGATTAACCTGTCCGGCGTAGCTCCTAAAAAAAGGAGCGAAGTCGGAAGGGAGGGGTAAACTTACTTAAGCTTAAGCAGCTTCCTAACCACCACCTTCGCCCCTACCTGTACTCGGGCAAAATACTGACCAGCCGATAATTCATTATTATGTTCATCCTTCCCATCCCAACCCACAGTATGCGTACCTGCATTTTTAACACCACTGCTGAGATTATGCACTTTCGCTGCTGCCATGTTATAAATGCTAATATCTACTTTTTGCGAAGATTTCAAAGTAAATATTAATCCTGTCTTATCATAGAAGGGGTTAGGTGCAATATTCACTTTTCCCGTAAACAGTTTAGCCTTCTCAATCGGTACTACTACACCTGACTCCTGTAAAATAAGCTGCCTCAGAGCCGTATTTCCATTTACATCTCTAGCCGTAATCTCTACCCGAACGCTCGAATCATTGGCAGGAGTAACCGGAATACCGCTAATCGTCATGGTTCCTTGCTCCTTTGAACCATCTGCAATATCAATGGTTCCCTGCTCCCATTCACTCCAGGTTTGGCCGCCATCTGTGGTATAGCGATACTGGCCGGAATAAAATTCACTGGCAATTTCATAGTCACTCAATGCACGGTTAATTAAATGTACTTCATCCATATAGCCATCATAAGAACTGTATTGAGTTCTCATTCCCACCACCCAGCGTGATTCACTATCTCCTGAATTATAACCGCCGTAGTCTTTTCCGAGCCAGAGCCCCCTGAACTCAAGAAGAGAAAAGTCGGCCCAGCTGGATGTATCCTCTGCTGTTAACTGTCCATCGAGATACAAGCGAGCGGAATTTTCATCAACTGATAACGCAATATGGTACCATTTATTTGTTCTCACTTTCCCGTCAGGTGTACTGATATCAATATTCTTAACCTTGTCCATATTATTGTGGTTCACGACTAAAGCACCTTCTGTAGATGTTAAAATTCTCAATCTTCCCCGTTCATGGGGACCGCCCATTGACATAATAACGGTTCCCAGGTTTTTAGGATAAATCCAGGCTGTTATCGAAAGCGTACTGTCTTTACCCAGGGGAAATTGCCCCATGTCCGCATAATCCCAGCTTCCTCGAAAATCAGCTACTTGCCACTGGTCTTCATACAACTCTCCCTTTTTAAAATACATTGCATTTTCATCTTCTCCACTTGCTTTCCATGACGCTACGGGCTGAACGGATGCTGTATGCCGCAGATAAGCATGATTTTTTCTGCCGGATATATCTTTACCCTTGTCTTCCATATTTAACAGGGAAATAGTCTGTTCTTTTAATGATGCGTCTTCTTTCCCGATACGCAGCCCGCTGTTATCGCGGATAGATACCAATAAATCAACAGTCCCGGTCCCTTTGGTAACAACCGGATTTGCAATAACCGGAGGAGTATTAATCGTAATATCATATTCCGGGCTCTGCAGGATGTTGCCTGATTTGGTTGTTAGAGAAAACCGAATTTTATTAAGCAAGCTACGATCCTTGGTAAACGTTACGGCTCCTGTGGTTATGGTCTCTTCTTCGGTTGACCCGTCTGTTCCGCTGCAGGCTGCCAGGCAGCTCTTCCAGCTGGTTCCGCCATCATCACTGTATTCACAAACCGGAGTACCAACGGTGAGTCCTTCACTACTTTGTACCTTCACGCTATAACCGGATGTGAGGGCGGCAGCACCATAGGTCCCGCTAAAGTTACTCCATACCGTTTCTTCGATTTCTACACCATAATTTCGTTTAAACTGACGGTAATTACGTACCCGGTCACTTGAATACCGGTCCGTTATTTTGAAACGAATCCTATTGCCGGAATAGGGCTCCCCCGGGTCTACTGTTATAAAGGGTACCCTTGTTGCCTTGATGGTTACCCAGTCAGTAACTCCTGTTTCACCACTTGCGGTTACCCCATAATGCCTTATCCATTTCGCGGCATTAGCTGCATTTGCGTAGTAGCATTCGATACTTGCCGGATCAAGTCCAGCGGCAGATTTCACCTGGACTTCACAGTCTGGTGCACCTGCTTTACCTGACTGGGTAAAGTTCTGCCATTGTGGTATTGGGGTCCCGCCGGTGACGGCTTTTATCTGAGCCAGGCGTGTTTCCAGTTTAGCGTTGACCCTTGCAGTCAAGTTATAAATCATTACATTACCAAACTTATTATACGAGTCAGTGAACCATTTCGAAAATAGATTATCATCAAAAATGGCGGTATTATCTGCGGTTTTTACCCTTCCCCATATATAACCCGCTGCAAATCCGCCAGAGTGCCTGCTTTTCCAGTCTTGTATCTGGGGCATATACATGTTATAGGCCGTTTCATCCCAAATGTATTTAACCATGCCGTTCAGCTTACTCCAGTTTTTGTAGGTATTATAACAATTACTGCCGTCCATGATATAGAGCGAAGCCCCTGGATGCAGGCGTTTTAGTCTCGGTTCAATATGGGTATAGGCGTTTTCGTCAAAGGTCCAATTTTCATAGACATTAGGACCAATGCAATCACCGTTATAGGGGTTTTCTACCACATAGTAATCTGCAGACAAACAGGTCGTTTGCACTATCCACTGGCATTCCAGATGTAGCAATGTTTTGGTAAGTGTACGGTGACCGACCCACATCCCGTATTCTCTGGCTTCATTCATAAATTCCCAGGCGCTATAGACCCCACCCTTTCCATCCAGTGGTGCATAATGAATTGCAGTAACTCCTGCCTCGACCACTTCTTCGAAATGCGAATTAAAATCATCTATAGGACGTTTTGTAGACAGGTTTTCCTGCCTGCTTGCGTATATGACCATATTTTGGCGTGGCATCATAGTGCTCGCACTGTAGGGCACTACTGCCAGTACCTCAATTGCTATGAGCAAACCTATATATATTATTCTTATTATTGTTTGTGTAAACATAACTACTCCTTAATTTTTTACGTCCACTGTCATCGCCCGGCTTGACCGGGCGATCCATCCTAAAATCGATGGTTTGATGGATTGTGCTTCGTTTCCTTCTCTACACCCTTCGGGCTGCCAATACACTGCATAGCAGCACTCTTCGCACATCCTTGTGCTCGAGTACCCCAGTCAAGCCGGGCAATGACATGTTTGTCACATAAAAAAACATTTATAATTGATTACCAGAATTAATTAGTTAGGTATCACTTTAAAAGCAGCACCCGCTTAATCTGCTTCTTACCATCTATATTTATTTCGAAGTAATAAATACCGGTTTTGCCGGCGGGATGTTGCCACTGGTACTTTCCGGGCATATGTCCAACAAACCTATTGAGCTGTTTTCCCTGTAAATTGAAAACCCGAATAGTATGCGAAACCGCAAAAGGAACCTCTATCGTTACTCCGCCCTTTCCATTTTCCTCAATATGAATGGCATCAAAAATCATATTATTTGCCGAACCAATTGCAACAGTAGTATCCGTCTTTGTCGTATCAACACCTGTAGTATCGGTGGTATCAAGAGGAAGCGTATCTACCGGTGGCGCAAACTTTGTCCATTTCCAGGAGTCTACACCTTTATCTACTACACCACCAGCCTGAATTCTATCAGTTACTAATGTTGCGGAGCTGTCATCAAAGGCAATGCGGGTAACCAGGCCCTGTTGACCATTAAACGCCGGTGCATATGCACTATTCACCCAGTTTTTTGAGGTGTTATTAAAAGCACCTGCCCTTCCGTTTACAATATGTATTAAGCCCCTGAGTGAATCAGGAGAACGGTAAGGACCAAACTTACCACTGATAGTATCAATGAGCACACCACTGTCGCCAAGCAGATGGGTACGGAGATAATTATGAGCATGACCATTGAAAACAAAATCGCCGCCAATTTCAGGTTCCAGTAAAAAATTCACAAATTTCGCTTTAAATTCTTCATGTTCATTACTTGAAGCTACCCATTTATAGGTCATATCGGGAAAAGAAGGTGCATGCCACATTGCACATATCCAGTCTTTAGGGTCATGGCCATCTGCTTCAAGCTGTTCCCGGAAATAACTAATCTGTTCTTCTGCGGTACTCGTGAGATAAAGGTCGAATACCAGGAGACGCACCTTGCGTTCTCCACCAATTACATCCCATGAACGATGATAGTAATAATTATTAATACCATTACTGGGTAAAAGTGTTCCCATATTGGCCTGATAGTTTGCAGGTACCTTACTATCATGATTACTGGTGGACATAAAGAAATAGTCTTTTACACATGCCTTCCGGACATTTGACAGTGAAAAGGCATTTTTCCAGTCTGCTGTGGTCCCATTCGGTGTAAAATCACCGTTCATAAAATGAACGTCAATTTTGGTACCTTTACTATTAACCAGATAGGTGGCAACATTAACAAAGGCATTTTCAATATTGCTTTTTGCATCACCCCAGAAACCAATAGTGAATTTACCGGTTTCAGTTGCCCCAAAAACTTGCATTGAATTCGAAATAAGCATTAAAATTACCAATATTCTTATCATGATTCCTCCAGAGTTTCCCTTTAAAATACTTCTTATGGTTTGTTATTAATAAAATAGGGTCTGTGGTAAATTTATCCTACTCGATATGGGGAATAAATGCTGAAGTGTTTTTCAGCGGTAAATCTGCCAAAAATGGCTCTCTATCCGTTTCCTTAAACTGTCATTCCGGCAACGGCGCATACACATCAACTTAAGGACGAACATGAAAAGACTGCCAAAAGCCTGTCATTCCGACTTGCACCAATATATTGAAAAGAAATAGTTACCTGACTGGCAGAATATCGTTTTGCTTCGTAGATATTTCTGAAGGAAAATCAATGGGTATATCATAATGAACAGCACCAGTCGCAGCCCATTCACAGCCCCTGATAAGCATAGTCTGATAACCAACGCACCGCATTGAAGTATTATCATCTTCAGATATAATACTTCCGAGAGTTGAATTATACACGCGCCCCTGATTGTAGCTCACCACCCAGTTTACCGGAAACCGGTTGGTACTGGAACTGTCACTAGCATAACTGAGAAGCGTCATACCAGACATGGGACCACGTAATCCGGCAGCAAAGTCATCATCTGTATGCAGCCAGACTGAAGAAAGTCCGTTTGTAACCGGATGTGCAGATGCAATAAGGGAAACAGTAAAACTTCCATTTGCAGAAAATACAGAATCACCGACTCCCTTGGGGATTTCGGATACCACACCACCAGAATCGATGCTGATACCGGCGAAATCATCTGCATTCCCATTGGTAAGACCCATTATTTCGTCATAAGCAGACCAGTTACCATAAGTTTCCCGGGCAGAAGGTAATATCACCGTTCCCCCACCCCCTGCAACAAACAGTTCAAATGAATCTCTAACCGCCTGTGGCCATGGAAATGCAGCGGTATCCCGGAAGCCATTTACACCGTAATTTACAATGACCAGGTCGTAACTGGAAAAATCGGGTTGCCAGGCATTCCACTCGGCCAAAGTACCACTTGTATCAGGAGAAGTGGATGTAAACACTGAAAAGAAGCCGGTAGATTCCAGAATGGCAGTAACATTAGAACTAGTACGTTGCCAATCCAAACGCCCTATTCCATCAACAATTAAAGCATCTATTTTAAACACCAGATTAATATCAGCCGTTAAACCACCTTTGACTACTTGAACCTGATTTTGATTAACCGTAATACTTTTATCAGAATAAGTCCTTCTGGCGGTGATAGTTTGCGTACCAACTGGTACATTTCGCAAATTAAAATTACCCAGTGAATCAGGTACGGTACTGATACTGGTACCTTCAACACTTACCAGAAAGAAATCATCTGTATTTGTACCAAAACCTGTACGGACCGTTTGCGGGGCCCAGATTATACCTGATATACTTCCGGTCAGTGGTTCATTTACCGGAATAACAATATCTGTTGCTTCTTTACCCGATTCAACTTCTATCTTAGGTGACAAAGCCTCCAGTCTGAGGGGGTCCAGTCCTGTTAACCGTATCGTATACCAACCCGCTGGCATATTCAGAAAAGAAAAGGCCGTTACATTCGAATCAAGTATCTGGTACCGGTCGGTTCCCATCACCTGCACCAGAAGTTTACCTACGTCACCACTTGAATAGGTTACCGTACCCGACAGAGAACCCGTAAGACTGGCTTTGGTTTCACCCAGATTTATAGCTATAGAATCAGATTTGTCTACTTCTATACTCACCGCCGTTATAGAATCAGTATAAGCCTGGATTAGAAAAGAACCTGTTTCTTGCACTATGAACTCATAGGACCCCAGAGAGTCTGTGGTATCAATTATATTGACTGATGAAGCAGCTGTTTTCGCAGATAAACTTGTAGTGAGTAGATAATCTGATGATCGTAAAGTCACTTCAATCCCAATAGCGGGAACACCCTCGGGGTCCAATACTACTCCGGAAATTCCATTGGTTGTTTCAACGGTTACTCCCGCACTATCAGAATTATTGCTACAACCGGCTAACCAGGTTAACAATACACAGTAACTGATAAAAAGTCTCAATACGATCATAGAGTAAGTATACCGTAAATTCCCCTTTCAGGAAAGTCATTTTTAAAAACAAACATATATTTTTTCAGCAGCAAAAATAAATCACCCTACAATTTAGCTATATTTTAGCTGTTTTAAGAGTTTTTAACCAAATTATCCACATTTTAACCCATTATTTTTTCACCACTACTATTTCCATTATCATTCACACACACTCACTTCCTATTTCGCACAGGCTTCCCCCGGATCACTGCCCGCCCGCACAACTCCCTGCCGATAAACTTTGGATTTACTTCCTTTCGCAGTAGTGAACTTTACATGCCAGAAATATACTCCTGTCCCAACTAAATCACCACCTGGATCTCTTTGGTTCCAAACCAGCCAGCTTTGTAACCCACGCGGCGTACGACGCTGCGTGTTATAAAGCTCCCCACATTTTCCAAAGTACTGTATCGATTGATGGACAAACATACCCATATGATCAAAAATGATAATCCGGGCCGTATAAGCCTCCATTGAAAATACCTGGACTGAAGAAAGACAATTTTCCGGATATATTTCCAGATCGGTATGCTCTTCTTCACCCTGGCAGGCCGATTCCGAAAATTCCACGGTTCCATCACCACGAAGTCCGGGCGGAGCAATCCACATACGAACATAATCCATACTACCACTTTCAGAATTCTCTACCAAAAATAAATCACGTCCCTGCTGAATTTTTCCATAGTCATCATAATACATATTAGACACAATTGACCGGGGATCTCCTGGGGACAGCCCCACAACCGGAACATAAATAGCACCTTCAGTAAGAGGTTCCCGGTATTCAGTTCCTTCAATTATACATGGCAAAGCAACCGGAGTGTTTTCAAGTAAAGAAGCATCTGTATAGGGTGCCTCGTCATTTAAAAAAATATAATCACCCAGCATGGGTTTCATTGTTTTGTAACTATTATCAATGATGAACTGCCACTCAAGACTGTCAGAACCATGTATCGAGGGAGTTGTACCTTCAAGCGATATCACGGAATATACACCAGCCGGGTCTCCGTCAGAAGGCATGAAAAGGAACAAAGAATCCCAGGTTCTGCCAGCATTATTAACAAGTTTCAATTTCTCTGAAAGAGTAATTAAAAGGGTATCCGGCTGCTTAAGGACGTTTCCATCCGTATCGTAATAATAACTGTTAACCGGTGAATTCTTAATTGTTTTAGTTACAACAGGCCCCATTCCATCTTGTATCAGCATGTCCTGACCTTGAAACAATTTACCGGCAGGCAAGGTGAGTCGGGGAGAATTATACTTATCAGTAATTCCTGTTGTTCTCTGGGGAAATATTCCCAGTGTACTATCCAGCGAACCATTAAGTAAAACAGCAATAAGAGAACTATCCCCATTTACATAACCAATTTCACAAAATGAATCACCCGGTTCAAAACAGAGGGCTGTGTGTCCTGGCCCCCCTTCTGTTGGCCAGTCGATGGAGGTCATTGATGCCGGAAGCATTGGTAAATAACCGGTAAAACGAATATATACAGAATCACCCTGTCCATCGCCATTACCGTCCACAATCCAGGCCCGTTCAGCTGGTATATAGGCTGATATGACTTCTATCCGGGAAGTAACATCCTCCCTTTTTGCATAAGCAACCATTATATTGTTTTTTGAGTCCGGGTTCAATTTACCTTCTAATAGGCTGTTTGATTGTTGTGGGGTTTCTGAAAAAGCAACAGAAAGGTCTCCTAAAAATATCCCCGTATTAATACCCGTCTCTATAAGTTCAATACTCATTACATCACCTGAATTTGAAGATAAGGCTACGGAGAGAGTATCCATCGTATAAAGGCCAGGTGTTTTATGAGACAATCGGAGGTGAATCTTATCACCTTCATATTCGTTAAACGTATTAATCGAATTGCCTGTAGAATCTACAAACTGAAGACTAAGCAATGTAGTGTCTGTGATGCTCGCATAACTCACCGCTGTAGTGGCATACAACGCATCTTTGTAACTCACCTTTATATTGTCAATATCCTGACAATGGAGGACCGTATCCATCAAAGACCCGCTCAAGGCTTCCCGTTTATCAATCATACCACAATATTCATTAGAATCCGCAGCAAGCTGCACCAGCTGAACGTTAGCCAGATTATCACCCGTACTGATACATTCAATTTTATCCAGTAAGAGAGTATCAATTTTAGCCTGGGAATAGATCTGGTCAAATACACATATTTTCACAAGTTCACTGCTACGCAGCAAAAGACTATCCCCTTCCCCATTTGAAATTTCTACTTGCTCAAGCAGATTTTCCCTTGCGAGTTTTAAGCTAGCCTTACTGGTATCATCTTCAATTTCAACATTACCAGCCTTATGGGTCACCACTTCGGCCTGTATCACAGCAGAAAAGTAATAGTCAAGAACACCATTTCCAGAATTCATTTCAGGTCCATCATCTAATGGTATATTTACAGACCATATACCCACGTCTCCTTGTTTTGCAGTCCTTTCCATCCGTATACTTTCAGCATCGGTATATACACGTCCGTGATTATCTGTACTGGTAACCAGAATATTTACCAGCTTATATTGAATGGAAGCCACATAGTCATCTCTATATTGCAAGTGCACTTGTCCATTTGCAACATCCCAGTTATTCCCTGCCATGAGGACCGCAGGTATCGTACCATCCTCATTCGTAAAAACCAATAACCCCGGCTGCTGGGTGGGAACCCCATACCCTATATAATCCCTTCGTTCCTGCAATGTTATCAGATTCTGGTACTGTGCTATCAATTCATCTCCAGGTCGAATTTCAAACATTCCATTTTCTGATTTCACGGGTGGAGATACTGCGCTATTAACCTGAGAGAGATATCTTCCCGGTGAGAGTTCTGTAAAAGAAAGAACTTCTTCATCAACAGGCCCCCCATTACCCTCTCCCTTTTTATTGGTAAGGACAAGCCGATATTGTCTCAACTGTGAAGAATCAAAAACCATATCTTCTACCACTACATAAAGTTCTGTTTCAGTTCCGGAAAGTGACGATGTTAATTCAACTCCTGTCTGGTCAGCGAAATACACCCTGGGTTCTTTTGGGGCAGGACTGATGGGAAACACATTTACCAATGAATCATCAGAATACAAAGGGTTTTTCCAGCTAACATGCACACTGTCATAATAAGATACTTCGAGCTCACCGTTTCCAGGATTTACCTGCCGAACCCCCACTGCCAGTGTATCCGTAAATACCGATACATCATTTTCTTTTTTCGGTCTGGTAATAACTACTCTTTCCGAATCCTGTCTATCAGATGAAACCACCAACACAGAAATACTATCCAGTGTTGCATATGGCGCGTTAACGGTAACAATAAACAGAGAATCATTTTCTGTCAGTCCGGATTTCCCTCCCAGAGGTTTTCCGGTTATGGTGGTTAATACCATTTCTGATGGCAGTGTATTTTTAGTGTATGCTTCACTAACAGTATCGCTGGTAATAAGCCCATTCTTTTCAGCATACATTTCCAGTACAACATCATCAGTAATTGAAAATGGTAACCCGGTATAGGATACAAAGTCATCCGTCCCAAAACGGTAATAGATAACGGCGTTTGAATCAGTATGGGTAATAGTTGTTAACAACCGAAAATCAAACTGTTGTCCGGCAGGGTCAGCAACCGGAGGTGAAAGCTTTAAATTACAAAGGGCTGCGGCATTATCAGCAATAAGTATAATTTCACCATCATGCCAGCCCGGTGAGCTTAACCAGGATGCGCTACCATAATCGTAACTCCCGTGATAGAAAAACACAATCTCATATACATGATGTTCATAGATATATTTAAGGCTATTCCAGGCCCATCCATATCCTGTTATCGCGTGTGGTGCTACGGGATCCCCACTGGATTTAAAATTATGTACCTCCAGAAGAGGCTTATCATCAGGAAGTAACACCGCTGAATCGGGAACACCCAGAAGAGCGATACTTCGCGCATAGGCAAGTCCTGCAAGTATATTCTTTTCTGATACACCTGCCCGTGTAGAACGATCCACATATTCGTTGCCCGGATTAATTTTAGATTGTAATCTTACCCCATTGATAGCAGGGAATTTGCTTTGCTGTTCTGTATAATTCCACCACCCCCAGCTATGGAGTGCAGAATCACTAAAAGCCCGATTGTTCCGGAATACATGCAATAAGGGATTACTGCCAGTAGAATCATCTCTGCAAAATTCTATTTCTTGTGGCTGAGCAATCAGGTATTCCCCTACCAGCATTACCACTAATAGCAAACGCCATACGTTCCGATAGATATTACGCAGGATAAACTCCACTTGTGTTCCTATTAGCGGCTCTTTTCTGCTTTTGTTAAGGGAAACAGCTGAATATTAAGCTGATAGACCCCATTAGCTTTTGGGTAACTGTTTGCCAGTTTTTTTAAGGACTGTCGATATTGGTTCGTAAGCTCATTAATTTCAGATAAAGCATCTGGAGATATATTCATAGTAAGGGTGGATATGTCCCGCTCTTCTTTTTTAAACCGGTCCAGTGATTCTTCCGCCAGCCTCATCATCTTTTTCTGGTAATCACGAATTGCTATTGAAAACCATTTCTCACCTGTCGTAATATTTAAGTCAGAAACCTTATATATTCCCTTTTCATCTTTTACAATAAGCTCTAATTTTTCAAGCAACTTAACAGCTTTTTTGGCCTGCCTGAGTGTGATAGGAAAAGTTAACTTTTCGGAAAGTTCTTTGTAATCACCTTTGAAGGGATAATAATTTAAAAGCGACCAGATAGCAGAGTAATACCAGTCTTGAAAGAACTCATACTGATTTTTATCAAGTTCCTTTGAAGAAACTTCTTTGAAACTCAACAGCTTTTCGAAATGAAGCTTACTTTCTTTAGCAGTTTTAGCCTTACCAAAATAAACGAGACTTTCAAAATAAGAAGCTTCTTTTTCGTTAAAACCACATAGTTTAATGAATTTATCGATTTTTTTATTGGAAATATGTAATACACCCTGCAGGACTCTAATAAGGAAACTGTTATCCATCCCCACCCGCTGACCAATATACCGATAAGAAAAAAACGACTTTTCAGACTTCTGATGCTCATAAAAATCCTTAAGAAACGAGCGATAATCGAAATAACAAAATACATTAGGATCCATACCTCTAATTTATACCGGAACCGATGATAATGAAAGTGAAAATTGATATTCGGATAAATAATTTTTCACCAATTACCATAAATAACCTCGTTATTATATTTTTTTTAACAGATTACCATAATTTTAGACAAAAACCAGGATTTTATTTTTCACCACTGAGCCGTACCCAGTATTTAGCACCGACATAGGGAACAGGTAAAAGACGAAGGGGTGTATTAACCTAAACGAACAAAACCCAACCCTGTAGGTACGCCCAAATGGGATATCGTCAACACAATCACCCGTTGGAGGATGATAAACCAACCCTGTAGGTACGCCCAAATTGGATATGTCAGTCCAATCACCCATTGGGGGGTAAAACCCAACCCTGTAGGTACGCCCAAATTGGGCGTACCTACAGGGTTATTATATCGCCGTCATGAAACGGAAATTGGGTTATTTGATTATGGACATTTTTTTGGCCTTCCTATACCCCTTGGTGGTCATATAATACAGGTAATGTCCACTAGGCAATTCAATCCCATTCCTGTCCTTGCCATCCCAGATTATTTGGTACCTGCCTGGAGATAGATATTTATTGGGTTTCACCAGTTCCGTGAGCAACTGCCCCTTGATGTTATAAACCTTAATAGACACCTTGGCCCTATCCTTCAAATCATACTTAATTACCGTAACCGGGTTAAAAGGGTTCGGCACATTCTGGTACAACACCGTCATTTGGGGATTCATAGGTGTAACCTCTACCGGCCCATA
>JADFYW010000105.1 GCA_015232855.1 Fibrobacteria bacterium | reverse complement strand
CCTTTTATCAGGATAACGAATTAGAGGGGAGGGCATTATACTGGTATGAAAACGGCTCTCTCAAGTCAGAATATAATTATAGTAATTTTAAATTATTTGGAAAAGTAGTAATAGGATACTCCAATGGTAACAAAAAATCTGAATGCCAATATATAGAAGGTACTCTGGACGGCCAATGTATATTCTGGTATGAAAACGGTAAGAAAAAGATGTTAGCGGATTATAGAAATGGTCTCAAAATTGCAGAATCCATTAGAGAATGGAACGAAGACGGTACTGAAATAATTCAGGAAGACAACACTTCAGTCACCGAACAGATTATCCTCAAAGAGAAAGTTATCCAAACAGGTAGTCGTTGCTTTTCTGTTAAAACAGATATTGCTCTCTTAAAAGAAGAAATGCAAACAAACACCCGCTACGAAGATATGCAAAAAAAACAGATACAACTTAATCGTCTTTTCAAAGAAGAAAAGGACAAATGCACCAGCTTTAAAGCCCATGCAAATGAATTCAGGAAAATCAATTCTCCGGAAGATCTCAAAGCTCTCGCCTCAACCAATGGATTTGAAGGCGCCCTTCTTGTGCTGGACGAAAAAAATGATGGTCTCACTTCTGATGATGGCTTTGGGGATTCTAATTTTTAATATCGGGTTGTCTGAAAATCATTTTATCAGAATTTGTTTAATTTTATCAGACGCATTGGTTGCATAAAATGAAAAATCGTGCAACCCATTTGGGAACAAATATAAGGTGGTATGGGGAAAAGTTTTTTTCCAAAAATACAGGTATGGAAAGACCCTTGCAGATGGAAACAACCGGTCTTTAGCTCCCTGAAAAAAATACCAGGATCCCTGAAAAAAATTCTTTTGGGCTGGTAAGTCTCCTTCTTGAAGTACTAAGCCGGGAAAGGAAGAGAACAGGAGACGACGGTTAATTGGATGCTCTGCAACCATGCTATAATGAATAACTGCCAGACAGCCATCTGACACCCCCACCAGGTTTATATCTTGTTTATTTACCCGGTAGCGTTTCAGCATATAATTTACCAGAGAACGGATATTTTCCACGCCTTCTGAGGTTAACCAGTCTTGCCCTTTAAAAGCAGACGGACTTACTACATAACAAGACGAATCAGTAAAAGGAAGTATTGCCAAATGAGCACGTCCCCCCTTATTTCTGAGGTTGCTTCGCATTCCTCCATGAAACCAAACGATAAGACCGGCCTCCTTGTCGGTCTTTTTGAGAGGAAGTGTAATTCCACAATTGTTTTTATTGGGCCCAATCTGGCGAATAAAAACATCCTCTGCTGACCAAACCGGCAGAGCACTAACAATAACAAAAAGAAAAAAAAACACCTGGATCACTTTAAATCAGCCTTTCCTATTCCAAAAGATAAATATATTTAAAGAGTCTGATATCATTATACAAAAAAGGGGCATGCATTCCATGCACACAGGATACATTGAGGGCTATTACGGAAACACACTTAACTGGCAACATCGTTTTGATATGCTGCGTCATCTCCACCACCTGGGGCTCAACACTTATGTGTACGCTCCAAAAGAAGATCTGCTCCACCGAATGAATTGGCGCAAGCCCTATTCTGCAGATTGGCTTAAGACATTCCGGAATTTGGTTTCAGAAGGAAAAAAGCAGCATGTCAATGTTGTTTATTCTATTGCACCAGGACTTTCTTACGACTATAGCAGTAAAAAAGATTATCGCACTTTACTTGCCAAAATAAAACAACTTTTATCTACAGGGATAACCACTGTTGCCCTGCTTATGGATGATATTGACGATAAACTTCCCTCTAAGCTACAAACTTCCTTTAGTTCACTGGGGGATGCCCATGCCCGGTTACTTCAGCAGTTGTCTGCAGAGCTTTGTTTCACCCGAAACCAAACAGCCTTGTGGTTTTGCCCTACTATCTATACGGATGCATTCACTCCTGATAAAGCTTCAGCCACCGACTATATGCAAGACCTTGCAAATGGAACTCCTGAGAACATCCCTCTTTTTTGGACCGGCCCTGATGTAGTAGCCAAAGACCTGAGTAAAGTAAACATTCGACACATTAGTACTCTTTTTAAAGGGGGTATTATTATTTGGGATAATTATTTTGCAAATGATTACTGCCCGGATAATCTCTTCCTGGGGCCTTTTAAAGGTCGTAGTGCCAACCTCCTTAAAGACCTATGCGGTTATTGCATCAATCCAACAGGTTATTATGAAACCGACAAAATGTATTTAGAACTTATGACGGGGTATTTAAAAGGCCAGGCACCCAAAAAGACCTGGACTCGCATTACCTCAAAACATAATCTGCCAAAAGAATTTTTTAATATAGCCGGTTTTTTAAACTCGCCATTTTCGTCTTTTTCTGTTAAAACACTTTCATCCAGAAAGATACAGACACATATAAAAAATCTACATCACCTTCTCTTTACCTGGAAATCACCATTCCAGATTGAATGGTACCCCTTTTTGCACCGCTTATACAGAGATTTAAATTATATAAGCAAGAAGCCAACCATACCTGCCGAAAAGCTTGTAAAAAAATACCCCCCCCTGTTGAGGAATCTTTTAAAATAGCAGTTATTAAGCCATGGCCCTTTTACCTCAAAATTTTATCGAACAACTTTTTGACCTCTGTGGCAAACAGTCGGTATTGTTCGATGAAATAGACCTGGCAGGCTATGAAAATGACGCCCTGGGGTTTTATCGCTATAAACCCGACTGTGTAGTAATACCAGAAACGAGTGAAGAACTAAAAAATCTTATTCTTCTCTGTTATAAATGGGATATTACATGGCTTGTTCGGGGTGCAGGCACCAGCCTTTCCGGGGGACCGGTTGCGGTGAATGGCGGCATTATCATACATCTCTCCAAACTGAAGTCGCTCCTCGAAGTCTGCGAAAATGATATGTATTGCCTGGTGGAACCCGGAGTAGTGCTCAATAACCTGAATAAGGCCCTCAAACCTTTGGGGCTTTTTTATCCACCAGATCCTTCCAGTGGCTTTTCGTGTACTATTGGAGGAAACGTAGCGGAAAACGCAGGTGGTATTCGCTGTTTTAAATACGGAGTAACCGCTAATTATGTATTAGGCCTTGAAGTTATTTTACCAACTGGTGAAGTTGTCCAGTTTGGAGGCCCAGCGGGAGGTCTGGGTAATTTCAATTACGATTGGCGCGCACTTTTTACTGGTTCGGAAGGTACTCTTGGAGTTATCAGTAAAATCTGGCTGCGCCTCAAACCCCTCCCCCATAAAGTCTGGACCTTTCTTGCAGCTTTCGAAAAGGTGGATGACGCCATAAAGGCTGTAATCAAACTAAAGCAAAATACCATTACCCCCGTGGCTCTGGAACTCATGGATAATCGGATTGTTCAATTGGTTGAAAATTCTGGTTTTGCCGTTGGACTAGACAGAAAGTGCTGTTATCTCCTCCTGGAAATCGATGGTCCCGGGGGTTTTATTGAGTCCCAGGTAACACCACTTGAGTCCCTCCTTCTCTCTAACGGAGCTCTCTCGGTGAAAAAGACATCTGATGAGGCAGAGCGATTAAACCTATGGAAGGCCCGGAAAGTCTTTGGCGGCCTTTTAGGACAAATAAGCCCGAATATTATGTCTCAGGATGTGGTCGTTCCAAGCTCCTTTATCGCCGATATACTTGATTTCTTTTATACAGAAGCCGATAAGCTCGGCGTTCCGGCAGTATGTGTGGCCCATGCAGGAGATGGCAATATGCACCCCAATCTCCTTTTTAATGCAACAAAACCGGGTGAAATTGATAAAATCCATAAGCTCAGCGCCATGTTGATGAAAAAAGTAGTTGAATGCGGAGGAGCTCTTTCAGGGGAACATGGCATTGGTTGTGACAAAAAACATCATATGCAACTGGCATATTCACCCCAGGAATTACTTTTCCAAAAGTCCGCTCTTTGGTGCTTTAATCCTGAAAACAATCTCAATCCAGGGAAAATATTTGAGGACATCACTTCTGAAAATACGCCGATACCGTTTTTTTCAAAAACCTTTGAACCCTTCTATGATCCAGACAATCTTGCCATCGGTGTATCAGTTGAAGAAAAAATTTCAGATATCAACAAACGGATTAATGCAGATGGGCTCTATTTTCCATTGAACATTGATGACAACCTTTCTCTGGCAGACCAGCTGCACTTACAGGCCTATGCACCGTCATCTTTTAAATACGGTTCTTTTAGTGATAATATACTAGGTATGGGTTTCGAAATAAACGGCCATTATATTCACCTTGGGAGTAAAACAATTAAGAATGTTACCGGCTTTGATTTTATCCGCTTTATTTGCAATTCTAACTATCCTGTGGGCCTCCTTAAAAATTGCACTCTCCGATTGCGGCCCAAATGCAACAATATATTGTCTTTTGAAATCAGCGGTGATATATCCCTCCTTGAGCGCTTTCGCATAACCTTTATGAAAAGCAGCCTGTCTGGCCTGGCTGAAATATTGGATTTCACTATTACTCCTGACAAAAGTCAGCTGTACATAGCATTCCCCTATTCTCCAGAGCAAGAATCTTTTGTTTATGAGAATCTTGTTAAAATGGCTAGTGAATCAGGAGTAAACCCTTCAGTTATTTCACCTGACTCCAAGCAAAAAGAAACAACAGTCACAGAACTAATTGCTACCATAAAAACGAATCTTACCCAAACACTGAATACCGCAAAAAAAATAGCATCAGAGTATGGGATTGAGGCATCCGGGCAACTCGGAAATGGATTCTTTCAGTTGAGAAGTAATTCTGGTTTTAATCCCTCCCTGGAGTTCACTTCTTCTCTGGCAATATTACAAAAGACACTCATAAATGACGGTGGAAACGTTTTCACCTTGAACTCCAGTTTTTCTGAAAACCAACAAGAAACAATATGGATAGATAGCCTAAAAAAGTCTTGGAAAAATCTAGATAGAGCTAAAAAATAGAAAAATCAAGTAAATCAGACAAAAGCCTACTAACCTGAGAGATAATTTATTTTTAACAACTTTTTTTTACAAAAATAGGTTATTTATATATATAGGGCTCATTGGACATGAAAAGTACAGCCTAGTCCGGTGTCTTTTTTATTGTTAAATTAATGCTATTATTCAGTTTTTAGGAGATACTTAAATGAACAGGAAATTGATGGGATCACTCTCCATTCTTTTTATCATGGGCCTTTGCTTACCAGTAAATTCAATAGCTGCTTTTAACTTCTTTGATCCTGCCGCCGGCGCACCAGCGGTACTCTCAACCACAGGTCTCTATACCGGGACCACAATAATTTCTGAGGCGGTCCCCTACGCAGTAAATGTTCCTCATTGGCAAGACGCTCAGAAAGCCCTCAATTATGTAGTTCTTAAAGCGGGCGCAACCATAGTTTATGATGATACTACAGATCACTATACGTATTCAGATGGGGTAGTATTTGTGCAAACTATTTATGTTGATACGGTTACAGGAGACATAAGCTCTCGGGTACTCTATGAAACCAGACTCCTCGTAAATAAAATCGCGGATGTAGAAACCTGGAATGGATTTTGTTACCGATGGCGGATGGATCAGACCGATGCGGATCTTGTAGCGGATTTGGATTACGTTGATACCACCCTCTCCTACCGCACTGGCAACACCGTCCATACCCAAAAATGGGAATTTGCGGGACCCCTGATTTATTGTGATTACTGCCACCAAGGGAGAGGAGTGCAAGGCTTTTTTACAGCTCAGCTCAATATGCCTTCACCTGCAAACCCAGCAATTAACCAGATTACCGATTTATTTAATAAAGGGGTCTTCTCCGGTACACCTCCTGCAAACCTGGCTCTTTCGCCTAAATGGATAAATGTTGATCAACCGGGTGACCTTGATGTAAAGGCCCGTTCGTATCTTGCTTCTAACTGCTCGGGCTGTCACGGTACCAAGGGTACTATCGACGGACCAGATATTAATCTCGATTTTCATGCAATGCATAAGGTAGACACACCTCCCCTGGAAGAGGCTGCAACCACTTTTGGTGCTATTCCAAATTGTGCGGACACCTTCAGTATATTGATGCCTGGATTACCAAACCAGAGTACTATAGTCTACCGCCAGACAGTCCGTTCAGGCCCGGGTTTTTCAGAGGACGATTACTATGCCAATCCAGATCAAATGCCTCAGGCTAATTCTTACAAAGTAGATGTTGCAGCCGTTACAATGCTTCAGGAGTGGATTTGCCAAATGAATCCTACTGCCTGTGCAGCACAACCCTGTGCAGCTCCTTCTCCAATAAAAGAATATTATCCTGAAACAAGTAGTTTTTCACAATCTGAAATTAACATTGGAATTAAAGGCAAAATACTTACTCTGGAGAGCTCTCTGACAAATAGCAAAAACCTGGATATTTCTATGACTAGTCTTAATGGCCAGGCCTACAAGCTTGAAAACCTCGGAAAAGGCATTTACAGAATAGACAGCAAAGCACCAACCGGGCTTTACATCTTTAAGGTAAATGGTCAGGCTACTTTCAAAGTCATTTTTTAATTAGGCACATACTCATCTTGCAGCCTTTTATACGACAGTATAAAAGGCTTTTTAATAACCTCGCAATTCATTATTTCTTATATTCTTATTTAATAAGCGCGCACAACAATCGTACAATTGATTACTATGAATAAAATAATTATCAGCTACCTCATTTTCTGTTTGAGTTCTTTTGCTGCAGAAACGGTTACACCGGGTCTCAAAGCGGGAGATCAGGCGCCCCCAATTATTTTAAGAAATATGGATGGTACTTTTACCCGCCTGTCTCAATTTACAGGAAAAAAACTGTACAAGCCCTGGAAGAATAAAAAAAAGCATGTAGTCATTCTCAGCTTCTGGGCAACCGACTGTATACCCTGCCAACAAGAAATTCCTCAAATGGAAAAATTGGCGGCAAAATATCAGGACAATGTGAAATTATTATTGATAAGTATTGATAGAAAAGGAAAAGAGATCATAGCCCCATTCCTTAAAGACAATCCTTTTAATTCAACAGTCCTTTTAGATCTCTACCAAAAGACTGCTGAGCGATACAACGCAACACGGGTTCCAACACTTGTGGTAATCGATAAAGATGGTGTTATCAGGTATCTTGAATCTGGATATAAAGGAAAACAACAGCTTAATCAAATCGAAAAAATTATTAAAAAGTACCAGGCACAAAAGAAGCCCGGTAAGCATTAAAACACCAGATTAAATCATCTTCAGGAAAATGTACTGATAGCAGTTACCAGCTGTTTTCCGGTTATTATATCCAATCCCACTTAGCCATTCGAGTTCCGTAGGAGAGCAAGGCATAAGTTTCATTGAAACGGATGCAAAAGCACCGTTTAATTCAGCTATACGATTTTTAATGCGCTGCGATATTTTAAACTTTATATTGTAGTCGTTATGGTAAAAAGTTGGCTGACATTGTTCCGCGTTCCAATAATATTCAGTGCTATGAGTAATGTGTATGCCGGATATTTTATTGGAGGTGGTACAGGTATTTCTTTTCGGATGGCGGCAGGCATGATGGTAAGCGCCCTCATTGTTATGGCAGGAATGGGTCTCAATGATGTCGCCGACCACCGAAAAGATGGCCTGGAAAGGCCTGAACGCCCCATTCCATCGGGTGCTATCAGTAAAACTACCGCAGCCAGAGTTTGTATTGCCATGCTTATTGGAGCAATTTTATGGACAGGCTACATTCATTTACCAGCTATAATCCCTGTTATTCTTCTTTGTTATTTTATTTACCTCTATAACTTTGTGTTAAAACAAGGTCCCTATGGCCCACTGGCTATGGCCGCTTGCAGAGTCTCCAATTTCATATTTGGACTGGTGCTTGGTTTGAAGGGTATATCGTTTCTTCATCTTCTGGATGTGAAAATTTTATTTTTACTCCTCTCGCTGGGAGCATATATTGTCCTTACCACCTATCTTGCTAAAAAAGAAACAAAAGGGAATTCCAGAGAACGGGTAAACATTTTCTTTATTGGCCTTTTGATATGGCTTGGATTATGGGCTCTTTTTCTTTTATTCGCGAGTACAGGCTCGGGTATCATTTTCGGTTTTATCGTACTGATCCTTTTTATTGTTTTTATGCGTGCAAGTTTTGTTATGCTCTTAAAAACACCGAGTAGCAAGCACACGAGTAAATGTGTGAGCAATCTTCTCACCTTCATCCCCATGGTTGATATGCTGGCCATGTTCGCCTCTGGCGTATCTGTTTTCTATGCGGTTGGTGCGTTTATTTTTGTTCCTCTGGCCAATATACCACGAAAATCAATCTCAAATACCTAAGACATATGAAGTTCCCCTCTTCACCATACCCGCCAAGCCGGGAAAACGGGGGTATCAGGGTATGGGACAAACATTAAAGAAGCAAGTCATGCTTCCCATCGAAGGCCATAAGCACGAAATAATACAAGCGGTACAGAAAGAATCATTCCTTCTGATAAAAGCTCCCACCGGTACCGGAAAATCCACCTGTGTTCCGCTTTACGTCCAGGAAGCACTTACCCATACCGATGAGAATGTCCTGGTATTAGAGCCCAGAAGAATGGCTGCTGTGGGCCTGGCATCTTTTATTGCTGAATTAAAAGGAGAGCATCCAGGAGGCCATATTGGCTATCAGGTGCGGGGAGACGCGAGGATTAGCGAACACTCTAAAATCATTTTCCAAACATACGGCATGTTCACCCAGTTACTGCTTAAGAACCCGGCCCTCACCCATACTTCAGCCGTTATCCTGGATGAATTTCACGAACGTCAACTGGATATGGATTTGAGTCTGGCGTGGGTCCATTATTTGCAAAAAATAAATCGCGCCCCTATTAAACTCATTATTATGAGTGCTACATTAGATAACAATTCTTTTAAAAAGTTTATGCCCGGTATCCCCACCCTTGAAGTGAAGACCTCATCCTGGCCAGTAGAAACATCCTGGCAACGACCTCAGAGAAGTGAAACGGTATGGGAGCAAGCCTTCAGAGCATTTAAAGTAATCGTGAGTAAAAAAGTAACCGGCACAGTGCTTATTTTCATGCCCGGTAAATTTGAAATCGATAAAACGGAATCTCTGTTATCAGACCTTTGTCAAAGTATTAACTGGAGACTTGAGACCCTGAGCGGCAGCCAAAGCCTTGAACATCAAAAAAAAATATTGAAGCCCGAAATAACGGGGGGGAATCGTGTAATAATCACAACTAATGTGGCTGAGAGCGCAGTTACTATCCCTGGTGTAACCGCGGTTATTGATTCTGGTCTGGCCCGAGTAGCAGCCTATGATCCTGGCCGGGGAGTAAATACTTTAAACCTGCAGAGAATAAGCCTGGCCAGTGCTGCCCAAAGAAAAGGACGTGCCGGTAGACTTATGCCAGGACTGTGCATCCGCCTCTGGGCCAGGGAAGTTGAAGGAAACATGACCAGTGATATTGTGCCAGAAATATCGTCTCTTGATCTCTCTGGTTTATTATTGACGGTAACAACCTTACTCAATACACTTGAATCAAATAACCAGGAACGTAAAAGTCTGGAATGGCTGTGTACACCTGAAAAAGTACGCTGGGACAACGCTACGTCCCTACTCACCAAACTCGGTGCCATACATAAAAAGAATAATCTCCTTCCTATGGGGAAAAAACTTTCACGCTATCCTCTGCACCCAAGACTTTCCCGCATACTTGAAGACGCCCGTTCCGAAAAGCTTGAACACGCCTGTGCAGCAATGGTTGCCATTGTGAGCGGAGCACATCGAAAAGGTTTTCCCGCAGTAGACCTTATTGAACAGGCCCGCTCTTTTGTTGCCCGGGAAGACACATGGCCTTCTGATGTACATACAACATACAGGCAACTGTTAACAAAATTTGACACAAGATCAACTACCCGGCTAAGTGCGACTCACCATGAAAAACTGATAAAAATTTGGATGCGCTGGTATGCTGATGGTCTCGCAAAATATACCGGGCAAAACAACAATTATCAATTACAAAACGGAAGAACCGTTTCGCTCTCCCGTCAAACATCCCTTGCATCTGATGCCCCCGAAGTTGTGATCATCATAGACAATAATGAAATATCCGGCGGTAACCTTGGCCGACGCCAAAAATCTCAGTTTTGGTTAGTTGCTCAAAAGGCCTGGGTTCAAGAGACCTTCCCCGACGAATGTCACTGGACCCCACATATCAGCTGGGATGAAAAAAAAGATAAAATCATTATTGAAGAGAACCTTTTTTATGGCTTCTTAGCTTTTGATACCAGGCCGGTATCCCATAGCCATAAATACCAGGAACAGATTGAAGGTCTTTTAGCAGATAAACTTTTAAACCATGATATCATACCAAAATTCATGAATGAACATTTTACTCAGCTTCTCTACCGATTACAACTTTTAAGCAAAGCCTACCCTGAATACGACTTTCCACGCATGGATAACGAGGATCTTGAACTCTTTTATTATGATGTTTGTGAGGGTAAAAAAAGTTTAAATGAACTCGACAAAATAAATTTTAAAGCTGCATTGACGCGATATGTACCAGAGGCAGCTATAGGAATGTTAAACACTTCTCTTCCCGAGTCCACCATTCTCAAAAGCGGAAGAAAGGCCCGATACACCTATTTTTCCGATACGCCCCCAGAACTCTCTGCACGGTTGGGTGATTTTATCGGCATGGAAGGAGAACATTATCTTTGTGAAGGGCGGCAAAAAGTGTTGTATAATATACTCGCCCCTAATTACCGAACCGTTCAAAAAACAGCCGACCTGAGTGGCTTTTGGAAAAACACCTACCCGGAAATTAAAAAAGAACTCAAACGAAGGTATCCAAAACACCCCTGGCCTTAGTTTTTGCTTAGTTAGTTACTTTTCAAAACTTCAAAAAAAAATTATGCTCTGAACATGTCATTACCCGGCTCGACCGGGTAATCCATTAAATCATCAATTCTGAGATGGATCGCCCGGGTCAAGCCGGGCAATGACAATTGTAGGATGATTACAAAACAATCTAACATCAATATTGAACAGGAACTAACTAGGTCTTGTTCAGAATAGTTGTCATTAGCAACAGAGGTCACAGAGGACACAGAGAAAAGTTTTAAAATTTTAAAAAAAAAAACCTCTGTGTTCTCTGTGTACTCTGTGGCTAATATTAATCAGCTATTTTGAACAGATACTAACTAGGTAAAATATCAAAGGGGAAGTTCACCCCTTAAACAAACCGGGGATTTCTTGCCTGCACTGCCCACATTGGTTCCCGTTTAACCCATAATGTCCAATACTATAGCCTGAGCGCTCTACAAGCAGGCTGCCACACCCGGGGCATACGGTATCACTCATACCCGGATCATCTACGTTCCCCAGATAAACATAACGAATACCTTTCGAAAGAGCGATAGTTCTTGCTTTTTGCAATAACCACAAAGGCGTGGCTTTTGGACTCTGCAATGTAAACGCTGGGTGAAACGCAGAAAAATGCAAGGGAACCTCTGTTCCCAGGTTACTCACAATCCAATCCGTCATAGCATGTAACTCTTGTTCACTATCATTCGCGCCAGGAATCAAAAGGTTTGTAATTTCAAGCCAGGTATCTGTTTCGTTTTTAATATACATCAAAGTATCAAGTACCGGTTGCAGGCGTGCTTTACAGTAAGTATGGTAAAATTGTTCGGTAAAGCCTTTCAAATCCACATTTGCCGCATCCATACTGCTAAAAAAATCTTTTCCTGCTTCATGAGTAATATAGCCTGCAGTTACGGCAACCGTATGAATAGAAAGCTCTCTACAGGCTTTCGCAGCGTCAATTGCGTATTCGGAAAAAATGATAGGCTCGTTGTAGGTGAAAGCCACCGATGGGCAATTACGCCTTTTGGCTAACCTGGCAATTTCTGCAGGCAACGCCTCTGCCTGCATACGATCCATACTCTGGCTTCGACTGAGATCCCAATTTTGACAGAAGGAACAACCTAAATTACATCCCGCCGTCCCAAAAGAAATGATTGAGGTACCCGGATAAAAATGATACAGGGGCTTTTTTTCAATGGGGTCCAACTGAAAGCCACTGCTGCGGCCATATGTGGTAAGTATCAGCTTACCGTGAATGTGTTGTCGAACAAAACAAAATCCCCGTTGACCTTCTTTAATCCGGCATAATCTGGGACATAAACGGCACTCAATCCTGCCATCCTCCAACATCTGCCAATAACGGGCTTCATATATGTCCGATATATCACTCACCCAAGTAATTTAGCAGCATCCTTTGCAAAATACGTAAGGATCATATCTGCTCCTGCACGTTTTATTGAAAGAAGAGATTCCATCATTGCGGCATTCTCATCAAGCCAACCCTTTTGAGCTGCCGCTTTTATCATGGCATACTCACCAGACACGTTATAGGCCGCTACCGGAAGCTCAATATTACTTTTGATGGTAGTAATAATATCAAGATAGGGCAGAGCGGGTTTTACCATTATCATATCAGCTCCTTCTTCCACATCCAGATAAACTTCTTTCAGGGCTTCCCGGACATTAGCAGGGTCCATCTGATAGGTTTTTTTATCTCCCGGGATATTTTTAGAAGCTTTCGGAGCAGATTGTAAAGCGTCACGAAACGGACCATAAAAAGCAGATGCGTATTTAGCAGAATAGGCCAGTATACCAACATCTGTAAAGCCTTCATAATCAAGCCGTTCACGGATATACCCTACCCTGCCGTCCATCATGTCTGAGGGGGCTACAATATCTGCTCCGGCACGAGCCTGAGACAAAGCCATTTCTCCTAAAATTTTAACTGTTTTGTCGTTATCAATTCTCCCGTTCTCAACTAAACCATCATGTCCGTCACTTGAATAAGGGTCCATCGCCACGTCAGTTATAACCGTAATACCCGGCACTTTTGTTTTAATTGCGGCAACGGTTTCTTGTAACAGCCCTTTGGGATTCATTGATTCAGAAGCATACTGGTCTTTTTTGGAATTTGCCAAAGCGGGAAACAAAGCAACCGCGGGTATACCCAACTTAAAAGCAGCCATTGCTTCCGCAACCGTGTCTTTAAGGCTATTGCGGAAAATACCTGGCATAGAGGGCACCGCCTCTCTTTTACCCTTCCCCTCTTTAACAAAAAGCGGCAGAATCAAGTCGTCTGCACTAAGAATCGTCTCTCTTACCATTTTTCTAATGGAATCAGTTCTCCGGTTCCTTCGTGGTCTGCTGATAATATCTAATGTATGAGGGTGCTGGTGTGATTCGTGTTCGTTCATACCTAAACCTTATTTTAAATGTTGAATAATTTTTTGAGCCAGAGCAGCCAGGTCCTGGGGGTTAGCCCTTTGAGCCCGGTCAAAGGTAAGCTCTCCTTCTGCACCCATAGGAATAAGATGGACATGGGCATGAGGAACCTCTAGCCCTGCTACAATTACACCCACGCGTTTGCAGGAGATAACCTGTTCAATCGCGGGGACTATTTTTTTCGCAAACAAAAAGAGGCCAGACAAAATATTGTCATCTAAGGCAAACAAGTAATCGGTCTCTTGCTTTGGGATAACCAAAGTATGACCGGGATTAATGGGATTAATATCAAGAAAAGAAAAATACTGTTCGTCTTCCAATATTTTCTGGCAGGGTATTTCACCATTTATAATTTTCGTAAAAATAGAAGCCATATTCGCCTCCTTCACATGATAACTAACTTGTGTTTAACCTTTAAAGATATAAAGGTCACAGTTATCCAACAATACACAATGGCACCGTTTCGTCTGAATTGGTATATTAGCGTGTTAACCAGAGCCTGATATCTCTGAATCTATGAATTTGAATGGTAGATAGAAGAAAGTATCAATAGGAAATTAGTTCTTTTTGATTTCCTTATGAATGGTATGTCTCCGAAGATTCGGATTGTATTTTTTAATTTCTACCCGACCAGACTGGCTGGACTTATTTTTTGTAGTTAAATAACGTGATGGAGGTTTTCCTTCTTTTCTAGCCTCTGTGCATTCAACGGTAATAACGACTCTTTTTCCCTTGATTTGTGGCATAGTATTTCCCTTAAAAATTTGGCACGAATAATAATATTTTTTAGATAAAATTTCAGTGAAAAACTGAACAAATTGTTGATTTTCGGCTTTTATTTAAAATAATCCTTATAAAATCCCCAACAACCTCCTACGCTTGTAGTAGCGGTATCCACTTTTACTGAATCTGTTTCACCCGGTAAAAGTTCCAAATCAATAATATATTGTCTCTTTTCCGGGGAAAAACTACTGTCAGCCCAATAAAAAGTAGAATCCAGAGCAAAAGACAGTTTACCTGATTTACCTAAAACCACAGTATCGCCCGAAATACTGTCCGGATGAAGAAGCGAGCCAAGTGTAATTGGAATTGCACCATTATAGGGGGTAATCCTGAGGTCCTCATCTGTAAGGCCATCTCCATCATTATCCACCCCATCCAGTAATTCTTCATCAATACAGCCGTCTCCATCATTGTCCTTTTTATCCTCTTTCGGACTGGAAGATATGGTACACTCCACATTAGGATAAGCAGGGTAATTAGAAATAATCGATGCATATTCCCGGGTAGTATCTAACCCGGAATCCTTTACCTGGATAATACGGTCTCCCCAATAAATGACCCATGCTGAATCAGAACCAATAATTTCTGCTGAGCTGTCGGTTAGCCCACAAGCCTCAGCAGCTATCGGAAAAATTTCACTGGAGTCCAGGGGGTAACCCACATGATGTACTTTTAAAGTAGTATCCCCATTTTCATAATGAGTGACATTAAACACCGTTCCCGGAATATACTTCGCAAAGGATTCGTTGTAGAGATTCCAACATCCCCCAATAGTCACCTTGGCCATTTCCAATTTTGTGGTATCTAACATACCGGGAATTGGCTGCTGCTGTATGATATTCCAGCGACTAACTGCATCAAAAGGATAAGCTGGCCAGAAACCTTCGGCATCAGTAAAAAGCAAACGCCCCGAGTCCCCCATCACCAATAATTCTCCGCCCGTACTGTCTGGATGAAGCATACTCATAACCGTATTATGGTATTTATCGGCATAGCTTGCCTGCCTCAAATCTTCATCAATTACCCCATCCCCATCATTATCAAGACTATCTCTAATTTCTTCATCGATACACCCATCTCCATCGCTATCAATAGAATCGCCGATATAAATAGGCGTAGCATGACAATCTATAAATGCTTTTACTGAACTCGTTGACAGACTAATGTGATGCTCGGGATAGATACCCAATTTCCCATCAACTATTTGGGGCAGACTATCCCCCCAGAAGAAGTTCCATGAGTCTTTTGAATAAACTAAAGTGGCTGAAGTGTCCACCAAACTACAAAGCCGGGTAGCTACTAACACTGCTTCAGCAGTATCCAGAGGATAATACACATCGGCTATTTCATCGATACTATCAGGTCCTAAAGGATGCCGTATTTCAAAAACCGTACCCACAGGAGTATAATCAAATACCTCATCCCATAAGCTATAACATCCCCCGATGTCTCTTTGTGCGCGCCGAATATCTATTGAATCAATTTTCTTTGGTTGAATATTCCTGGACAGCGCCCATATACGCATTTCCAGGTCACTTGAATCAGCCCAGAATCCGGAGTCCGTAACCATTGAAAGTACTTTGTTTTGATTCAGAGTGAGTGCGATACTATTGGAACTATCGGGATGAAGCAGTCCTGCTTCAGATGACGGATAAGCAAGTTTCCTCAGATCCTCATCAATATATCCATCTGAATCATTGTCTATACCATCATAGAGTTCTTCATCTATACAACCGTCACCATCATTATCA
>JADFYW010000104.1 GCA_015232855.1 Fibrobacteria bacterium | reverse complement strand
GACGAGTAATGAAAATGGAAAGTAGTAATTTTGATAGTAATCTCACCATAGGCATTACCGCCTTTAACGAGGGGATGTGGCTTAGAGAATGCTGGGAATCGGTGCTGGCCCAGTCTACAAATAATTGGAGAGCGGTGCTTGTGCTTGATGGTGGCGCAGATAAATTAACAAGGGACGTCTTTGAAAGTATTGAACATCCCAGACTGAAAAAAATAGCATTGACCAAAAATATTGGACCTTTCCCCGCGCGGACCCTTGCCATTGAGACTTCTGTTACCGAATGGTATTTTCATCTTGACGCAGATGACCATTTACCTGGCCGTAGCGTCGAAGTTATTAATAATGCAATTGAAAATAATCCGGACGCTGACTTTATCTATGGCCCCGCCTATTTTTTTGGCAGCGGGTATAACAGGGTTATTCCGTATCACGATTATGATGAAGAATCATTACTTTTCTACCCTAATGTACTAGGCGTATCACCGATTACCAAAACGTTGTTTAAAAAAGTCGGAGGTTTTTGTCGGAAACTGGACCGGACTCAGGCAGACTGGGACTTTTGGATAGGTGTATGGGAAGCTGGTGCGAAGGGGATACGTGTAAATGAGGTTACCTATAATGTCCGGCATCGCTTTTATGGGAATACGGGATCGAACTGGCGTTATGAAAGAGACAAGGTCGCAAGAATTGTTATTGAAAATCATCCAATATTTTTTAACAATGAAAAACGTATAAATAAATGTATGGCTTTTATGCATGAGCAAATGGCGGGAGATTACAGGACTTGTTTTAAGTATAAGGAAGCTGCGCTCAATGCCCGGAAGGCCATTGAATATGGGAGTAGCATGCCATTTCTAAAGCAAATAATTAAAGATGAAGTGTTGCCTGGCTGGCAAATTCGTTTGCGCAAAATAGTAAAACACCTGAAACTGTTTCTCATCCTCAAAAAATACGAAAAAAGTCGCCGAACCTTACACTGATATTAATTTTCTTGAGTTAGTTATGATTACCTTTTTCACAACCTATAAAAGTTTTGAAGGACAACTTGCCCTTACCCAGACCAATGCTATTAAAAGCTGGTACCGTTTGGGAAAAAATGTGGAAATTATCCTATTTGATGAAAATGCACAGGCAGAAAAAATTGCAAAGAGATTTGGTTTGCGCTATATCCCAAACATAAAAAAAAATGAAAAGGGAACGCCATATCTGTCAGAGATGTTTGCGGAGACTATGAAGCTCGCTATCAATGATCTTGTCTGTTATATTAATTGTGATATTATTTTACCACAGGATTTCCTAGAGAAAGTAGCTATTGTAAATCGCAATCTTAAACACAAATACTTGCTGGTTGGCAGACGGTATAATATGGATGTTGATAGTGAAATTCCGTTTACGAACACTAATGAAATGAATGCGTTTTTTGCTGCTGCGCGAAAGCAGGCTATGCATTATGATGTATCTGCTATTGATTATTTTTTATTCCCCAGATATTTTTATAATCATATTCCACCTTTTTTGGCTGGCAGAGCTGGTTTTGACAACTGGCTGGTCTGGTATGGCAGGAGACACGGGACGGTAGTGGACGGTTCGGATAGTCTTTTTGTTATACATCAGAATCATGATTATATGCACCTGTATAAAAAAAAACAGGGGTCGACTAAAAAATTTAAAAACCAAAATGTTTGTAATAAATTGGGACTTGAGGGAGAAGATAAAATTTATAACAAACAGTTTTTGGGTAAAAAAGGTAACAGGGCGATGAACATATTAGACGCGACCTGGAAATTGCAAGGAAACGTTTTGGTGAAAAAAAACTCTCCGGAAGAACGAATGCGGTATGTAAACCGATTACATTTGGTTTATCCCGAAATTGCCTGGTTAATAATTATGTATAAGAAGTTTAAGTCTGTCTTGAAGCGCTTTTCATTCTGAAACAGGTTAAAAAGGAATGAAGGTGTTATGATTAAATAACACTATGTATGGGCAATTACTTCTATTAAAAACGCCTGTACCTATGGTACAAGCGTTTTTTCTTTGTAGTAACGTTGGTTTGCCGGGTGTTCTAAGCCTCCACCAGACTTTCTTCCGGCTGGTTCTCCGGGACTTCCTGCTTTTTGAGCAGAGCAGGCAGCACTTTTTTATAGACTTCGGATGGTTTTTTCTTTATACCGTTAATGGTTAGCAAATCTCTATCTATAGAAATTCCAAACAGCCGCTCATTTTCTTCAAGATAGGGGCGTATGAGCTGCCAGTCCTGGTCGGTAAGCTCAGCATATTCTGCACCGTTTAGCTGCTCTTCAAGCATTTGGTTTTCGGGATCTCTGATGTAAATAGCTCCCCCGGAAGCGAGGGAAAACAGGTTGGCACCGGGATAGGGGTTGTCGAGGCTCACTACCTTACCGGAGTTGTTAAATTTCAGGCCGTTTAATACGACAAAACCGCCACCGTTATGAGGGTCTCCCGCCATAAAGGATTCTGCAAGGAAGTCCAGGGCTGTGCCATTAATCACAACCCGGGGGCGACCCACTGCGTTAATAAGTGGTCTTCCGGCTGCGTTTCCAAGTATATAGACATCTCCGCCTTTGGCTCCGTACATAAATGCCTGCCCCACATCACCGTAAACGACCAGTTTTCCTTTTTTCATAATCTGGCCAAGTTGGTCCTGTGCACTGTCATGTACGTGTATTTCCATGCCGTTTATGCCGGAAGCGAGGTAATCTCCTGAGCTTCCATATACATCTATGCGGACATTTTCGGAGCCGGGGCCAAAACCACAACCGGTAAAACGCTGACCCTTAAGGCCATAAACAATATATTTGTCCCAGCCAAGCTTGTATGCTTTCATCATGAGACTGGCGTCACAGTCGTCTCCTTCGGGTGGGAATTCATTGGCATAAATAACCAGTGTGTTCTCTTGTTGCTGAGGGGCACGGAGGTCGTTTCGGGTATTCCAGTCTAAACGTCTTGCATGACTATTCTCTTCACCCATAATATTGGGAACCTTATCAAGAATGGAGTCAATTGCTGCGCGTAAGAGCCCAAGGACCACACTTCGTTTGAGAGAGCCGCAATCGTAGGGACGGTTGTTTAAACGTGATAATAATTTAAGAGCGAGATGAAATTCATTCTCACCCTGAGATGCAACCGTGGTTACCTGGTGGATGAGCCAACGAAGATTATCAAAGTTCCAACTGGGCATTAATTCGGTTGTTATGGTAAATATGGTCTCAACGTCTTCAACTGAAGAGATGCGAACTATTTTTTCGGCAAGAAGTCCGCCCTTTTGGGGTACTTCGGGTTTAGAATCGGTATTGACAGCATAATCACCAGTTGGGCCACTGATAGTATTGCCAAATTTATCCTCACAACTCAGGGTGCTGTGTCCGTTGGGGCCTTTAACCGTAAAAGAAAACGAACCACCGTCGTTATAACTGCCGCCACGGGCATTCCAATAGGAGTCCGCCACAGGCCGGAACCGGGGGTCTTCTTTAGAAAGGCTCTTCAGGGTGGCGTCAATGGCTTGTTTTTCGGAACCGACCAGTCCGATAGATACATCCCCTTCTTGCAGGGCAAAGACTTGTGGTCTGAGCATGGCCGTATCAGTAATACCCAGAAGTTGATGGAAATCTTGATCCGGGTTGCTGCGGGCAATAATAAAAAACCAGGGACCGTCTGGAGATCCATGCATATGCATAGCCTGAATGGCACGGTATATCTTTTGCTTTTCTTTGGGCAAACGGTCAAAATCAAGTTCAGTAGTGGGTGCCAGCGCCTCAATAACATACTCAACGGGGTAGCCATAGGTCCGATGTAGCATATCAAAACAAAGAGCAGCAACTTCCGTATCCGTAAGAAATTGAGGCAATACATTATGCTGGCGTAAATATTCAGAAATACTAAAATAGTTAGCGAAATCACCGTTATGTACCAAAGCTTCGTTCATGCCAATAAAGGGATGAGCGCCGCCGGGGTGCCATACACGCCCTTTGGTCGGGTAACGCTGATGGGCAATATAGATGTGGGCTTTAAAGTCTTCAAGTTGATAATAAGTAACAAGCTGTTCCGCATAGCCAACAATCTTAAAAATAAGGAGATCCCGTGCATGACTCATAACAAAAGCGCGCTTGTCACCCAGAGAGGCATAGAACTGGTTGTTGAGCTTAAAGCTGTTCTGATAGATGAATTCGTCTTCCACGCTTCGTAGGGGGGCGTTCTGCAGCTTGTTTGACGAGGCAAATTGTGCGAGGTTGTCTTCCTTTGCCCTTACAAAGTATCTCACAATATCAGGTGGCTTTACTTCGAGGCCGGCATCCTGGTAGTTGGCGATAGTCTCAATTTTTGCTTTATGATGAATATCGAGATTGGCTGCGATAAAATCTTTTTCGACTTCAGCTTCAGCGCTTTCGTCCAGCAGGGCAACCTGGAGGATATAATCGTTTTTAAGGGTGGACGCATCCACACCTAACTGCTCGGGGACAAGCTTGGCAGCAGCAATACCTCCGCCTTTGCCGTTACCTCTGTTGTGCATCTGGTAGGAGGCTTCAAAAATATTCTTACCGCTGACAGGAACGTTTGCGGCAAACCCGACAACACCACATCCTCCTTCTTCAACCGGGTCACCGGGAGGCACAGGGATATCGTGTATTAACTTCTTTTTAGAATCCAGAAACTGGTTAGCATACTTGTTCATATTGGTCACTTTTTTTTTCAAGATGATTGCGGTGGTTGTTATCGTAGTCAAGGTGGACGAGCAGATCTGAGCGGCCTACCAGGTCATTAATGTTTCTCAGGCCAAGGCGCCAGCAGATATCCTGAAGTTGAATGCACCAGGAATTAAATAAATTCGTGAGACGCTGGGCAGCCCATTCTTCTTTCATGTCCTGAGATAAAATGGGGTCTGTGGTTGCGATACTTCTGGGGCAGCCACGACCGCTTTCACAGGCGCCGCAACGAATACATTCAAGGGCCACTACTTCTGCGGTACCCACTACAATACCGTTTGCACCCAAAGCCATAAGCTTGGCCACATCCCAGGCTGAGCGTACGCCGCCAGATCCAATAAGTGTGATTTCATCACGGACACCTTCGTCCTGAAGAAATTTATGCACCTTAGGAATGGCATATTCGATGGGCATGGCAATATTCTTTTTGGCAATATCGGGGGAAGCCCCGGTGCCGCCGTAACTACCGTCCAGATGGACAATATGGGCTCCGGCATAGTAACTGCCCACGGCTACCATATCTACGTCGCAAGCTCCCGCTACCTTAACCGACACCAGTGTTTTCGGGTTCATTTCTTTCATCCAGTCCACATGTTTTTTGTGGTCTTCGATGGAATACACTGAATGAAAGGGGAATGGGGAAAACAAGGGGTACCCGGCAACGGTCTCACGCATTTTGGATACTGCGGGGGTATTTTTGTCACCTAACAAATGGCCGCCCAGACCGGGCTTGGCACCCTGAGCATATTTAAATTCTATGATGCGCACACGTTGAATAGTGTCTTCCCGTACACCGAAAAGACCCGTGGCCACCTGGGTGATTACATTGTCGTCATACTTTTGGAGCTCTTCAGGGAAACCGCCTTCACCGGTATTGGTAAAGGAGTTGATCGCCTTGTAAGCGCGGGCCCGTGCAAGCATCGTGGGTAAGCTGATAGAGCCATAGCTCATGCCGCCGCCATAAAAAGGAACATCGATAGTTACATCGGGTCTCCCGTCATCGATACGCCGGTTGAGTTTTATACTCAAGTCTACATCTTCGGGTTTGAAACTGGTATCGGGGATTTGGTCGGGTATAACAAAGTTAATCCGCTCAAAACCACCGCCAGAGATGCCGTTTTTATAATCCAGATCCATTTGAGGTGGTCTGCCGGTTTCTGCCTGTAACCAGGTGCTGGCGAGCATCTCGGCGGGCCAACGGGGGTCGCCAAAAGAACCCCACATAGGGTCTGCTTTTACGAGCAGGGCTTTTTCGGGGCACCTATCCACACAACATTCGCCTTGTTTCCGGCAATCCTCTGTGCCGGCACAATAACGTGATTTTGGAACCAACAGGCGGCTTCCGGCCTTTTTATGTACACCAAAATTACAGACGTCTGCGCATTTGCCGCATTTGGTGCAAGCAGAGGTGCGTACTACTTTGTATTTCCCCAGCATGTTCCTGAAGCGGGACGGGCATTCTTCCACTTTGTCTTTAAGCAGGGAGAAGGTGGCGTCTTGTTCGGGGCGTTCATTTGCATAGTTGGGTGTACGTTCAGGAGTATCCTGTAAAGATTCCATGAGGGGGCGGGTACGTTTGCCGAATACCGGTGCCAGGTTGTCAGACTCCATATCCGCAAAAAACATCACTCTGCCGAGCTCACCGCGCAGGCGCCGCACTTCTCTGATTCCCATCGCTCCCATTACTTCAATTAATTGGGAGTGCCAGGCTCCTACCAGGTTGGTTAAGCGTTGCACCGCCCAGTCTTCAGGAACATTATCAAGCCTGACGGGGCAAATGGAAATTTTCTGGCAGTCAGAACACTGTCTGCATTCAAGTGCGGTAAGTAACGCTAAGTCCAGGCTGATACCATCTGTGCCGCAGGCAACCGCTTTGGCAATATGTTCGGCCATAGCGATGCCGCCAGAGAATAACACACTTACCTGGTCTCGTAGGGAATTATCAATCAATGCAGTATGCGCGTTTTTAATAAGGGTTGTCATAAATGTGTCACTTAACTCACCAAAGCCATTTCCCTGGTCATTCACCTGAAACCGGAAAATTTCCGCATCGGCCTTTGCCAGGGCTACGGCATGTTCTATTGCGTTTTCATCAAAGGGTATGTGTACTGAACATATTACAAGCGGAAAACGGGCTTTAATACTTTCAATATCTTTGACAACGGTTTCTGACCATTCGAGTTCTACAATGGAAATATTGTTTAACCGTGAAATATCGTCTTTTTTAGGATTAAACCGGGCAATAACATATTCTCTCAGGTCGTCGAGGTGTTCGCATACGTCTTCCAGAGCTGCAATGGCCAGGGTATGAGTCTTTTTCGCAGCCAGGGTAATGGCCCGCTTAACGGCACCGGAAACAAATTTATGCTGAGGTATTTCAAGAACCATGGGAATAGGTACTTCTACAAAATGGGGTTCAGGAGTAAGCATGCCCCCTGCTTCATCAAACTCCAGTATGGCAGGGCGACGGCCAAGCTCAATCACCGTGCTGATGTATTCACGCCCATGGATACCATCACGGGTGGGGCGTACAATTTCAGACATATCGGTCCACATCTGGTCAAACCCCCGGCCCGCAAAGGGTCCGCGGTAGCCTGCGCCCGAAACCGGGATCTTCCCTGTTTCAGATTGCTTCCAAATGGACGAGATTAATTCGGGTTTCCAGTGTTCATCTCCCATTTTTTGCCATTCGGGATTGGCGGTTCGGGAAAGAATGTTCTTTTTACACTCTTGTACACAACGCATGCAGGCAATACACATGCTGTCGCCGCTGTCAGCTATCTGGTAAGGGCTGAATTCTCTGTTTTCATATACTTTAAAAACGCATGAATCGCGCTTTACACATTTGCGGCAGCCCAGGCAGCCTTCGGTTTCCATGGCTTTGAGGCGTGCCACGGGGATGTACCTGGAGGGCACCTCTTTTACATCAACATGGTATTTTGCAGTCATAATGTTCTCAGTGTTAAATAGTTCTGTAAATTTAAAAAGATATTGGTTGACGATAGGTCATTCCCCGGCTTGACCGGGGAATCCATTTAGGTATTAATGTTTCTTGGATCACCCGGTCAAGCCGGGTGATGACCGGGTAGGTAAATAAACATATTAGGATTCTGACATACATATTATACTTGTGGCCTGGGCAGTAATCCGGCTTTGCCAATCACATCGCGTAACAGGTGTTCGGCTTCTATTGCCTGGACATGTACGCCTTTGGCTCCTGGGAGTTCTTTTACCATTTCAATCAATTCTACGGCAATTTTAAGCCCTTCAGCTTTAGCGTCAGAGGCGTCAGCCATTCTTTTTATCATAGCTTCCGGCACTTCGATGCCGGGAACATTGGCATTCATATATTTAAGCATACCGGCGCTCCGGGGAACAATGATGCCTGGGAGAATGGCTGTTTTTTCGGTGAGGCCCATATCCATGGCTCGCTTCATTGCTTCTTTGAATCGCTCCATATCATAGACAGCCTGGGTCTGAATAAAATCAGCACCGGCTGCAATTTTTTTAGAAAGGCGAATAGCACGGAATTTCTCAGGTGGTCCAAGGGGTGTCCAGGCTGCGCCTATAAAAAATGAGGCAGGAGAGGTGATAGTATCTCCGCCTTCCTGTACACCGTCACGCAAACCTTTAACGGCCGCAATGAGCTGGATAGAATCAATATCAAATACATTTTTGGCACCGGGATGACCTTTGAGTTTTCCGCTGGTACCAGCAGATTGGTGATCACCTGAAAGACAGAGACAATTACGCAAACCGAGGGCATGGGCACCTAACAGGTCAGATTGCATGGCAATCCGGTTTCGGTCACGGCAGACCATCTGCATTACGGGCTCCAGGCCTTCTTCCAACAAAAGTTTTGATGCTGCAATACTGGACATACGTACTACGGCAGTCTGGTTATCGGTTACATTAAATGCGTCTGCTACACCTTTAACTTGTTCCCCTTTTTCTTTTATCGCTTGGATATCGGGTCCGCGGGGAGGACCAACTTCTGCGGTTACGGCAAAATGGCCGGCGGCCAGAACTTTTTCAAGGTTGCTTCCAGATACTGCATTCATTGTTTTAAATCCTCCCGTACAATTTTCTTTGGGCCGCCGTGGCGGGCATGAGACCAATTTTTAGTTTTTCTTACGGTAGCGAGGGTTTCAAGTTCACCCCTGGCTTCTGCCCGGTCAACTATTTTGTTCCAGATACAATCTGTTTCTTCGTTGAGTTCACATTTTCCGTTTTTACGAGTGCCGCCGCAGGGGCCGTTCATCAGGCTTTTTGCGCAACGGGCAACCGGGCAAAGACCGAAAGTCTCATCGAGCACACAGTCTCCACAAGCCGCACAGCGTGAGGCCCAAACTCCAGTTTCTTCGCGGACAGTGAGTCCTGATGTATTTACACCGGGGTAGATTGGTGTATCGGGGAACTGTTCGGCAAAAGCCTGAACGCCAATACCGCAGGCAAGACTGAGGACTGCGTCTACGTCTTTTACTTTTGCGTCAATATCATCAAGAAACTCATATTCACATTGTTTTTCTACCATGACGGTAGTGATTTCAGCATCAATTCCTTTTTCTTTCAGGCCCATGCTGATAAGGGGTGCCATGGTGTCCACTTCTTTTTCGCCGCCAGCGGCACATTCAGCTACGCAGGTTGCACAACCGGCGACTAAAATCTTTTTTCGGCCTTTTAGCTTTTCCACAAGCTCTTCCACCGGTTTCCATTCTGCAAAAATCACGGATTATCTCCTTATTGATTAAGTGTATTAACGGCTTTCGCCCGGTTGGCGGCTATTTCCAGAAGATCATCAACTGAAGCATTGGATGTATAGCTTACACCTATCCGTCCGGGGTTTACATTTATTTTTTCTAAAAGTTCACGGACATAACTGACTCGCTTTCCTGCGCGACAGCTACCTACCATAAATTCACAGCTCGTACCAGGACAGGCTACCAATTCAATGCCGTCTGCTTCTTTGTCCAGTATTCTCAAAAGTTGATATGCCTGAATGTTGCTGCTACAAGGAAGCATGACTGGTTTCACAGTAAAATCACCGTTTTCATCTGTTGAGAGATGGATGCTTTTGTCGCCTGATATGCAATTTTTACAATACAGGATGGCGATATTTAAACTTTTTGTTTCTGTTGCGGTATTCATTTTTCGCTCGTTCCTATCTATTAAGTGGCAATAGTATACCGCTAAAAGTGATATTTATGTATAATCTTATTAGCGGCAATGGAATGCCATGAAAATCGGCAGTAATAATAAATTGGAGCATATGTGTTGTCAACAAGAATTTATAACGGCAATATTGCCAGTGTATTTGTGTAGTATTTGTCAATAATTGGCACGGTATTCCGGTGCAAAACTAAAAAGTGTCAAAAATAATGCAGGCCTTCGCCTCTTCGCGTCTTTGCTTGAGTTTTATATATTTTTTTGATATTAGCTTGAGAGAAAGGAGTTCTCTAAATCCAGTCATTCCGGCTTGTCCGGAATCTGCTGTATGGCAAAAGACTTAAAAAAGCTTGATTCCGGACAAGCCGGAATGACTTTTTAAAGTATTTTGAAGAACTAATGATTGTTGACATACTAAGATCATTTTAACAAAGGATATCCTATTTCTAAATATGAGATGAGTACAGGCCTTGGGGGTCTTGATTATATACTACAGGGGGTATTGCCTGGTGATAATATTGTGTGGCAGGTGGATACCATTGATGATTACATCCCTTTTGTAAGGCCTTTCTATAAAAGAGCTCTGAGAGAAGGTCGAAAACTGGTTTATTTCCGCTTTGCTGAACACCGTGCTTTGGTTCCTCAATCTGAAAAAGCGGATATTCACCGCCTGCATCCCGAAGAAGGGTTCGAAACGTTCTTGTCTGAGATTTTCTCAGTAATTGAAGAATGTGGCCCGGGAGCCTGTTATGTATTTGATTGTCTTTCTGAATTAGCAACGGATTGGTTTAGTGATCGTATGCTCGGGAATTTTTTTATGCTTACCTGCCCGTATCTTTATGATTTTAATACGGTCACCTATTTTGCCATACTGCGCATCAATCATATCAACGTAGCAATTGATGCTATCCATAGTACGGCTCAGGTGGTGTTGGATGTCTACCGAAAGCACGACAACATTTATCTGCATCCTAAAAAAGTATATAACCGATATTCACCTACCTTGTATATGCTGCATAGCTGGGAAGGAAATGATTTTTTACCGGTAACCAGAAGTACGACCATTTCAGAAATTACCACCTCACTTTCTCAACCCTGGTTGGATTTTTCTTCACATCAGTCTGATGTCTGGAGCCGGACTTTTATGCAGGCCCAACTGTGTCTGGAACAATTGCAACAGGGTGAGAACGTACAGGAAATGGAGACGACCCTTTTTAATCGTCTCTTGCCTATGGCGGTGACCCGGGATAAAAAACTGCTGGAACTGGCGCGCCAATACTTTACCCTTTCTGACCTGGTTGCGATTGGTAAACGGATGGTGGGAACCGGGCTTATTGGGGGTAAGTCAACGGGGATGTTGCTGGCACGAGCGATTCTTAAAAAAAGTAATCAGCGTTGGCAAACTCTTTTGGAACCTCATGATTCGTTTTTTATAGGTTCAGATGTATTTTATACGTACCTCATCCAAAATGGCTGTTGGTGGCTGAGACGTAAATTAAAGACAAGTGAAACCTTCCTGAAAGGCTCCAAAAAAGTGCGGCAGCGCATGCTCTCAGGTTCTTTTCCGGCAGAAATAAAAACCCAGTTCATGGAAATTCTCGAATATTTTGGGCAGTCTGCTATTATCGTCCGCTCGAGTAGTTTGCTGGAAGATGGCTATGGAAATGCCTTTTCCGGAAAATATGATAGTGTCTTTTGTGCAAATCAAGGAACGCCTCAAGAGCGTCTGGAAGTATTTATGGATGCGGTGTGCACGGTGTACGCAAGCACGATGAAAAACGAAGCACTTGAGTATCGTAAACATCTTGGTTTACTTGATTCAGATGAGCAAATGGCTCTTTTGGTGCAACGGGTATCCGGCGCTCATTATAGCGAGTTGTTTTTTCCACAAGTGGCAGGGGTAGGGCTTTCGTTCAACCCGTATGTCTGGAATTCAGAAATAGACCCGGAAGCGGGTATGCTGAGGTTGGTGTTTGGGTTGGGGACCAGAGCTGTTGATCGATCGGATGATGACTATACCCGGGTAGTTGCTTTAAACGCTCCCAACAAGCGACCTGAGACCAATATTGACAAAGTAAGGAAATACGCCCAAAAGCGTGTGGATGTTCTTGATATGCAAGCTAACAAATTTACTTCTTGTGAATTTGAAAAAATTGCGAAGTTATCTCCGGACTTGCTTCTTGATTTATTTGTTTCTCGTGATGTGGAAATGGAAAAACGCGCGAAAGCCCATAACGCTTCTAACATATTTACCGAAGTGTTAACTTTTGATCGTTTTCTTTCTGAGACCGCCTTTGTTGATGATATGAGGGACCTTTTACAGTCAATTCAAAAAGCATATAAATATCCAGTGGATGTGGAGTTTACCGCTAATTTTGTTTCTGACCATGAATACCGGATAAACCTCGTTCAGTGCAGACCGTTTCAGGCCAAAGGGAAAGTGCGCATTGTGGAGGCACCGGAAAATATTAAAAAAGAAAATACCATTTTCAGTACCAGTGGACCGATTATTGGAAATAGCATATCCTTAAAAATTGATTTGTTTGTGTATGTGGTTCCCTCTACCTACAGCAGGCTGAGTATGGGAGACCGATATGCCGTTGCCCGTTTGATAGGCAAGCTTACTCACCTCAAATCCCTTACGAAAAAGAAAAAGAATATCTTTCTCCTTGGACCCGGGCGATGGGGGACATCCACTCCGTCTTTGGGGGTTCCGGTAACATTTTCAGAGATAAATACGGTGTCGGCTATCTGTGAAATTGCTGCCATGCATGAAGGGCTTATCCCGGATGTAAGTTTGGGTACTCATTTTTTTAACGACCTGGTGGACGTGGACATGTTGTACCTGGCTATTTACCCGGATCGCAAAGATGACTTTGTTGATACTGACTTTTTAAGTGTTCGTAATAACGAACTGCTTACGCTTTTGCCAGATATGGAGCAATTTGCCGATGTTGTGAAAGTGTTTGATATGGCAAAAGCCAGGAAAAAAGGCTCTATTTGTCTGAATGCAAATACAATGACCCAAAAAGGCCTTTGTTATTGGGATTAAGCCTTTATAGTTATCATTCGCTAGCTCGTTCGTGTTCAAAATACACACAATTCACCGCAAAGGCGCAGAGGACGCAAAGGCCACTTTTCCGGCCATCCTGCCTACAGTGGCACTTCCCACTTCCTGTGGGTCGTATTCGCAAAGAAGAAGGAAATGATAAAAATCATAACATCCTATAAAATAATTGGATATCATTTTATTTGATTTCAAGTACCTTTGCGAAACCTTCGCGTTCTTTACGCCTTTGCGGTGAATTGTCTGTTTTGAACAAGAACTAGCTGGCGAAGGGGAGCCATGAACACTATGATTTTTGAATATGTACATCCCGTTGAGGAAAGGGTATGGAAATTTTCTCTTCGATAAAGCGGTTATAGATAGTGCAGTTGAGGTCATGAAGAATACGGCCGCGTAAAACCGGCTCTTCTACCCAGCAAAGGAGTTCGAAATCAAGACTGGAATCACCAAAGTTCCGGAAACGAACTCTGGGCTCGGGGTGGCTGCATACATCCTTGTTTGATTTTGCAATATCCATCAATACATCTAAAACCTTCTGTAAATCAGAGCCATAAGCAGCTCCGATTTTGACCCGTATACGTTCCTTTTTGTGGGGCCCGCCAGATTCGTTAATGATTTTACTGTTTCCCATTATAGCGTTAGGAATAGTGATTTCAACATCATCCCGGGTGAGGAGTCTGGTACTGCGTATACCGATGTGCGTTATCTGCCCTCGTTCACCACTGTCCAGAATAATAAAATCTCCCAGCTGAAAAGGAGCATCCGCTAGTATAAACATCCCGGAAAAAAGATTGGACAGGGTATCTTTAGCTGCAAAACCTACAGCGATACCAATGATTCCCGCAGAAGCAACCCAGGCTGTTACATCAATTTTCCATGAAAGAAGAAAAAAGTAAATGGCCCCGCCAATGATTACCATTTTTGCGAGATTGGTAAAGAGGGGTAACGTCCTGTCCTGTACAAAATTTGTTTTCCCAGGGTTACGGCTGAGAAAGGAAAGGACGAGTGCTGTAAATTTAATGGAAAAAGCCATCCAAACAATGACAAGCAGGGTGCGCATAAGAGAAACCGTTAAGGATTCAAATTTTACGGGAAGTTCCAGAACTTGTAGAGATACATATAAACCAAGACATAAAAAACTGGAAAATATGGGCCGATGAGAAATGGTTATGAGTTGGTCATCAAGATCTGTTTTGGTGCGGTAAGCCAGTCTCAGAGCAATTTTACTGAAAAACAAGTCCCCAAGTTTAGCCAGGGCAAAAGATAATAAGGCTATAATGATGGCCTGCAGGTATTTGTTGGAGATAAAAGGCGTAAGCCAGTTGTTTATAAACTCAGAAGCATTTTCCATTTTATTACCTGGATTAAAAATTTATTGGTGAGTACTTTTTACTCAAAACTAAGAGAAGAAATATAAAAAATAAGTTTATGGGCCTATAAAATAGCCTAAAAAAATGCAAAAAACGGAGTTTTCTCTAAGAATTTGATTTCGAATTGACTTTTTGCGCGTTTCGCCTTATTGTATAATTAGGAAATTCTACTGAGTTGAGAAACCGGTGTTTTCCAGGGCTGAGATAAATAGTGCAAATAAAAAAAGAATAGGGAGGGATAAAGACGGAAATCACTGTCTTTATTAAGGTTAAAAACGGGATAATATTATGGTACAAAGTACAATGTCACCGGCTGCTAAATTATATCTCAAAGATATAATGCAAACCAAACCCATCAGTAAAAAAGAGGAGCAGGAGCTCTTTAAGTTATACCGGCAGGGAAATCTGGTTGCGCGCAAAAAATTATTAATTTCAAATATGCGCTTTGTACTTAAAGTCGCAAAACAGTATCATGTATATACCATTCCGATTTCAGACCTGGTAAGTGAAGGTGCCATTGGCCTGGCCCGGGCAATTGAGAGTTTTGATCATACCCGGGGATGGAAGTTTATCTCCTACGCGGTTTGGTGGATTAAAGTATATATCACTCGTTGTATAAATGAACATGGAACCTTGATTCGTTTACCGGCTAATAAAAAACTGAAAGTGCAGAAAGCGCTTAAAGAACAGGCAGGGGATGAGGCTCTGAGTGACGAAATTCAGGAACTTATCAGGCTTGGAGAAAGAGGTATTTCTTTTGACACCCATGTTTCCTCAGATTCGGATATTTCTTTTTCTGAAGTTATCGCAGACGATAAATCTGTACAACCAGATGTTATAACTGAGATTGGTGCCGGTAAAAAATTTGCAAGAGAGTTGTTGAATGATTTATCTAAGCGGGAAGCAGAAGTGCTTAAGCGTTTCTATGGGGTTGATTATGAGTCTACCGAGACTTTAAAATCAATTAGTGAAAGCCTGGGGATTTCAAAAGAGAGGGTACGTCAGATTCGTGACAAGGCATTGCGCCAACTCAAAAAGGGACCTCACAAAAGTACCCTGAAAGAGCGCCTTATGAGCTGTGTTGAGGCTCATAGCAAATAGAAGATAACTCATACCGGGTCGCAGTTTTCTCTTAAAAAGAAATGCCTTTATTGGTCTTTCTGCTTTAATGAGAGAAAAAAGCGCTTTTTTTTTAGGGTATTTTACATTATATTTGCCTAAATAAGCGGATTTAGCTCAGTTGGTAGAGCTCCTGCTTCCCAAGCAGGTGGTCGTCGGTTCGAGTCCGATAATCCGCTCCAATACTTCCCTTAAAATCACGAAAAAACGCAGTTCAACTCTTCAGTTGCTGTTCCGGTAAAGCGGTAAATAGTACCAAATGGTACCAACAGGTACGTAGTTGTAGTCGCATTGTAGTCGCATCAGCATATATTTATTCACCAGGCTTACCTTGTACGGGATGCGGCTTGATTTTTATATGTGCCAAATATTTTTGTTATCTTCGCTAAGACAAAAAAGGAGAAATTATGAACTTTCCAAGATATGATTTACTTTCAGATGAAGCATTGAAAGAATTACATGATGTAACAAAATCTGCATTTGATGCCGATGAGAATAATCCAAGTCCAGACAAAGAATACGGTGTACGGGAATTCTCAGATTGGAA
>JADFYW010000103.1 GCA_015232855.1 Fibrobacteria bacterium | reverse complement strand
ATCCCCATTGGACCGGACGAAACTGCCGGAGAGCTGGCTTTGCGCCTTTGCGAACTTGGAGTGCCCCTTATTCTTGAGGTACTTGATAAGATTGAAAAGGGAGCTCACATTCCTGAAATGCAATGCCACTGTGAGGCAACTTGCGCGCCTAAGCTCTATAAAAAACATGGGGAAATTACCTGGGACATGCCCAGCCAGGAATTGCATAACCGCGTCCGGGGTTTTAATCCATATCCTATTTGCTTTACGAAAATCAAAATGCCAAAACCCCGTATACTCAGAATTTTTAAAACGGCCATGACCAAAATCCCTTCTCCGGGCCCGGGATTGTTTACCTATTCTGAGGATGAATACCCCTTGGTGGGTTGCAGCGATTACATGATAAAATTATTGGAAGTGCAGCTGGAAGGCAAAGCGAAAACAGACGGCAAAGCATTCCTCAATGGCGTTCAAAATAAAAAGGACATAACTTTTGCCTAACCCAAAAAGCATTTCTACCAACACACCCACCCGGCGGCCTAAAGGGTACACTTCCCGTTTAACGGCCTATAACATATTAATGGAGCATTATGAGACTGGGAAATACCTTAAGGCCTTGTGGAGAAGGATGCCTGGGAATTTACCGGATAATGATAAAACCTTTGTACGTGAAGTGTGCCTGGGGACCCTTCGTTGGCAAAGACTGCTTGATTACAATATCAACCTCTATTTAAGCAATAAAAAAACAAAGCCCTCTGTAATGACGGCAATACGGCTTACGGCTTACCAGCTCCTTTTTCTTTCGTCCGTTCCCGCCTACGCCGCGGTAAATACCGGAGTAGAAATTATCAAGCAAGTAGAAGGAAAACATGCAGCTGGTTTTGGCAATGCTATTTTAAAAAAGATACAGCAGAATGGTCTCCGGCGCAGAACCGGGAACTCCGCAAAAGCCCTGAGTATAAATACCTCACACCCCTTGTGGTTGGTCAAAAAATGGGCCCGGGAAATCCCCCTTGAAAATTTAATGCATACGCTGAACCATAATAATAACCACCGGCGTATATGGGTGCGAATTAATTTACGCAAAACCAGTGTGAGCGAATTTCTCTCACAGATGACCCAATCTTATCCCGATCTTCATCCGGTAAATAGCGCGGCGGAGAACTTCCCGTTTATCCGCTTTGAAAGCGGTATCAGTCATTTACTTCATTCCGATATGTTTAAAGAAGGACATTTCAGTTTCCAGGATCCGGCATCCTGGTATGCCATGCAACTGGCAAACTGGAAGGAGGGACAAGCTGTTCTGGACCTTTGTTCCGCTCCGGGAGGTAAAGCAGCCTGTTTGGTAGAAATGGCCAGTCATGATACTCCGGTTATTTGCTCCGATGTATCTTTTTATCGTTTAAAGCAGATTGAAAATACCAGAGAACGCCTTGGGCATCAGCAGTTAACACCTCTTGTTATGGATGGAAGGGCACCCTGTTTTAAAACAGGTTTTGATATTGTCCTGGTTGATGCTCCCTGTAGCAACCTCGGTGTACTTGATAAGCGCCCGGAAGCAAAATGGCGCAACACAGAAGCACAGCTGAGTAAATATGCTCTCCTCCAAAAAGAACTCCTTCACCATGCCTCAGAAGTCTGTAAACTGAGTGGGTCCATTGTGTATTCCACCTGTAGCCCCGAGCCCGAAGAAACCATGGAAGTGATTCAGGCCTTTTTAGATGAGCATGAATTCTGGGAAATTGAGGATGCAGGGAATTTTCTTCCCTCTCATCTGGTACAACAAGGATGTATGCATCTGTCACCGGGAGCCAATGGATTCGATGGTTTTTTTGCTGCCCGGCTCATAAGAAAAGTTTAAAACAATTTATTGATAAAAAAATGTCAGTGAGATTCACCCCGTCCAATAAAATAGCACCTCTTCTAATCGCTGTTTTTTTTCTGTTTCCGGTTTACCTTCAGGCTCAAACCGATGTATTTAAACATTTTTCCACCTCATTTGAAGCAGGGGCTATCGTTCCCCAATATGAGCTACAAGATGTACTTGAACCTCAGCCCATTTTTGGGTTACGGGTTAATACTCCTTATTATAAAAGTTGGCTCGTACACGCTCAGATGCGATACGCACTTTTAGACGGAAGTGACTCTCCCCGCTCGCTCCACTATATTAAAACCGGTATCGGACTTGGATATCAATTTTCTTTTTTCAGTCAACCCGTGCTGGGTATTGGCCTGAGTAATTATTTTGTACGCGCCTCTGATATACGGACAGCTCAAAAGTTTTTACTGGACGATAACGAATCAGAATTCGGGGTGTATCCCTTTTTACAGGTAGGCTTTCCTCTAAGTACATCATTCTCTCTTATTGCGGGATTTGAATGGGATATGATTTTTAGTGAGCCACGCTATAGTCATTTACTCAATGTCAATGCAGGTATAGAATACCGATGGTGGTAAAAAAACATGAGGTGGATCCTCTCAGTATCAGGTCCATAGTTAGATTCTGTTCAAAAGTAAAAAACTCACCGCAAAGGCGCAAAGAACGATCCGCACGATGCGGAGAGTGTCACCGAAAGCAGGACTGCTGGAAAGGTGACCGCAGAGGTTTCGCAAAGGGTATTAAAAATAAATCGTAATGTAACCTATTGATATGTATGTGATTAAAAAAATGATTTCCCCTTCTTCTTTGCGTAAACTTTGCGTCCTTTGCGACTTTGCGGTGAAAAGGGTTGGTTTTGAACAGAATCTAGTTAAAAAAATAAACCTGAGCCCCGTTTCCATATTGGTTATGAATGTGTGTTTTTTATGGGCAGGGGCAGGGACTGAAGCGAAAGAGCTATCTGTTTCACAATCAGAGGGAAATATGATTGAGGCTGAAACAAAGCTACTCAAACACCGGCTAAGTTATCCGGGGGACCATTTTTTATTGGACGGGTATGCTTCTGTCATTGTTGACTCTCTGTTTTACATGAATACGAGTTATGATGAGCAGGGTCTCTGGCCACGTCATTTTTTAAACGGAAGCTATCTGGAACCCTCTAATGTAGAGAAGGGAGGGAAGTTCATTATTTCTGGCACTGCTGGAAATGAAATCGGTGATCCCCATTTGCAGGAAATGAGCGGTGTAGGTGTGGATAAAAACAGGACTCCGTTTTTTAAAGGAAGCGCTGCTCTGGCTATCAGCGAGGCGCTGGAAATTTGGGGTGCAATTCATCAAAATGATCATTTCTCCTATACGACGGTTCATTCAAGATTGCAAACTCTGGAGGAACCCAAATCTGCCTGGTTTGGTGAGAACATTCCAACCGCAAGTATGGCAGGTGCTGGTTTTCGTTATCGGCAAGGCCTTTTTACTTTGAGTAGTGATATGCATTCTGGTTGGCTGTGGTTAGCTTCCCCCTATTCAGGATTTCAGTATCCCTGGAGAGTGAACCAATATAATGGCAGCCTCGATATTGGAGAACACCTTACCTTCACCGGTTTTTATCAAAAATGGAATAGTCTATCAACTTATCATAACAAGGGAAACCTGCGACAGGGAGAAACATCTCTAACTCTTAAAGGGAGCAACGTTGAAGCCGGCAATAAAGCGAAGAGTAGTTGGGAATTTGCTCCGGGAATTCGCCTGCTTTCCCTGTTTTTAAAAGCTGATTCGGCAGTAAATACTCTACCGCTTCAACCGGAGATACACGTACCTCGGGCCTATACCTTTCCGCTACGTCTTTATTTTTCCCATAACCGGCAGTTAAAGGATTCTCTTTTTTTGATAACCGGTGATACCCGTATTCGTTATGAACAACAATATTATAGTCTGAAAGGGCAAATTTGCCTTACCGAAAACATATCTGGCGTTTTTTTTTACCAAAAGATAAAAGGATATTATCAGAATCAATTGTCTTCTTACCCATATGTTAATGAAGAGTGGATCTCTTCAGGAACGAGACAGCGGTTGTTTGGCACTCAGTATAACCCCGATTTTGATAATAGGGGGATTGGTTTATTGACTGGAATTCAAAAGAAAATGGGATCGGTTCATATTGATGTGAATACATCCGCTACCTGGGAATGGGAAATAAATCAGTTTGTACCGGACAGTATATTTATGTTGAATGGATTGAATATGCGAACAGGGAGTGTTCGGTATTACCATCACCCGGTATTTGGTACCAGGCAAACACTTACCGCCAGCCAAACCATTCCGGTTAGATCAGCTCAAGTAAACTGGCAGTTCAGGAGTAGCTACCGGCATTTCTTTGAAAACCAAAAGGAGTTGCTTGATTATCTTCCGGCTCCGTATCATATAAATATGTTACTGGGATGTTATTTAACAACAAACCTTCAAATACATGCTTCTACCGCGGTAATCGGCTCTAAAGAAGTACGACGCTGGCAGATTGAAAATAAAACATTTACGATTCCTGCCCATTGGGAACATAATATTTCTCTGGTTCAAAGCTTTTTTAATTCCCGATTGCAATGCCGCTTATCTGCTCTGCATTTCTTAGGCGAAGAAATCCTTGAACACCCCAATGGCAACCCGCTCCGGTTTCGCATTATCACGGGTATTCGCTATTATCAGTAGTTACTTCCCACTCATGCAATTCTGCGTTTTATCCCAGCCCTTGTCTTTGGCGTTTCGTTTGAGCCAGGCGGTTATGGGTCTTGGCAGGTTGCATAACTTGTTGTAAGAGATATACAGAGCCGGCGTGATGCTCAATATGGACTTTGGAAGAGAGGAAAGTCTGTTTTTACTTAGGGATAATTTTTTCAAATTGAAAAGAGCACCCATTTCCCCAGGTAAATGCTCCAGCTGGTTAAAATTGGCATCAATTGTTTTTAAATTACTTAACATACCTATTTCTCTGGGGAGGGTCTTTAGATTATTGCGGCTGATATTCAGGCTCTGAAGTTGTGAGAGATTGCCAAGGTGAGAGGGGAGGGTTTTGAGCTGGTTACGTTCTGCATTCAAACTTTTCAGAGACTTTAAATTTCCAATTTCTGCGGGCAAAGATTGGAGGCGGTTGTTCCCTAGTTTTAAGGACTCCAGGGCCTCGAACTTCCCAATGTCTTTGGGTATATTGCTAAGACCGAGCCCGGCCAGGTTTAATTGAATTACCCGGCCTGCTTTATTTGTTTTACACAGTTTCTCAGGCTCCATTACTCCCATGAGATTATTTTCTTCAAGGATTCTGTTTACCGATTCTAAATCATTGATGTTGTCGGTATCTTCAGGGATTTCATTTTCATTAGTAATCTCATCTTCTTCAGGCTTTTTAGTGGACTGTTGTTCTTCTGGTTCTGTTTGATTTTCTGAAACCAGTGTTTCAGAGCCTTCAGTAATTGGGGCCTCTTCTACAGGTTTGGTTTTTTCTTGTATAGAAGGATCCTGAGTTGTTGGTAACACTTGTTCTTCAACATCTGCTATTTCCTGTTCCGGGGGATCGGTGCCTTCAGGGACTACCCTTTCAGTTATTTGTTCCTGGATGTCTTTTATCGATTCGGTGTCGGAATTGAAATCATCAATGTTATCATCAAAAGTACTTTCATCTTCCAATAGTTGAAGGGAATCTGTTTTGGCTTCGTTAAGTGATGCCCGTTTTTCTTTGGACATGGTCATGTCCAGGGCATCAGCAATATCAAACACCAGACGTTTTATCAATGGTACGAGTTCTGTCTTATTACCGCTTACTTCAGTAGCAAAAATAAGTTTCCCGGAGGGTATTTGAGTAACATGAGCATAAATGCCGAGGGTATTTCCATTTACCTGGAACCCCCCGGTAATGAGTTGTTGTGCATTCAGTTGCCCTCCTATTTTGTGTATTACCTGGTCCTTGTCCAGGCTTTCGGGTGAGAACGCAAGGGACTCCATTACTCCTTGTACGGCTTTACGGTTTATGACAATCAGGTCCATATTATCAAGGTCGTTAATTAAGGTCGTTTGAATTTTTTTGATAATCCACCTGTCTTTTGGACGACTGGTCAGGTTTGAAAACGGAAGGACAGCAAGTATCTTCCCGGAAAGTATATTTTCTCTTTTTAAGAAATCTTTATCTACCCATTGTAAAACCCGGGGCTCTGTTTTGATAGCTGATATTGCCAGGTCTTTAAACATCTCTTTATTACTCACAACAGCACTCATCTGTAACATGGCTGCTTTTTTTTGAATGAGTGCAGTAGGCAGAAGGCTTCTGTTCGAATCATTTTGTATGGACGGCTTATCTTCCTCATTTCGAAAGGGCCGGACAAGATTATTTTCCAGAGAAACGATATCTTCCAGAGGGCCGGATTCCATAGCAGATTTTAAAATTTTCCCTGAGGATATTTCTTTCAAAAAGGCTCTGAGATGGAGCTTATCATTTTCCATACGATAAGAGCCTGAAAGGACAGCATGAGCGCCTGTTGCCTTGGTAAGTGTTGGAATTACTTTTTTCTCTAACAGTTTGTCGTACTGGTTAAAACCATCGAGCCCTGCATATATATTAAAGAAGTTTTTATTTTTTAAATATTTCCAGGTTGTTGCGTGATTAGAAATGGTATAGGCCGGGTTTTCCTTGAGTTGGTCATAGAGTATGTCTGAAAGGGCCATGGAGATCCAGTTCAGGGCAGTATCCTTTGTGGCGTTTTTAAAGGGCAGGATAGCCATAGGAACTATTTTTAGTTGAGCGGTCTTTGATACATCCTCTTTTCTTTTTTTACTATCGAAACGCTCCCAGGCAGAAACGACGACCGGTTTCCCATCGTCTCCAGTCAAAGCTTTTTTTGCTTCTGCCAGGAGTTTAAGTGCTTGCGTCTGTTTGGGATAAATTTTTAAACAGTATTCGGCAAGTTTTTTAGCCTGGCCAGACTCTCCAAACCGAATCTGCAATTCTCCCAGACTAAGCAATGCATCGAGGTGATAAGGCGCCAATAGCAGTGCTTTTTTGAGTGAAGCTATCGCTTTGCGGGGTTGCCCCTGTGCCAGAAGACAAAGGGCTTCACCGGTAAAAGCGTCTGGATAATCTTCTGGTGAATTTGTGGTAACATAGGAAAAAACTTTGCTTGCATTTGTACATTTTCCCAGACTATACAGGGCCCAGGCATAATTGAGTACTAATTCTGGTTGTTTAAGTTTGCCAGAAGATTTTTTAAGGTAGGGAAGCGCCTGGTCCGTTAAACCAGATTTAATGAGTACCACACCATAGTTACTTGCAAAAGCAGGTATTTTCAAAACACTGTTATAGCGTTCAAATAATTTCCGGGCCCCCTCGATGTCCCCTACTAAAGCAAGGGCTGAGGCATAATTTCCGGCAAAGACCGTGTTTTTTTCGAGGGGCAAGGTTTTAAATATTTTAATCGCAGTGTCTGGCCTGCCCATGATGGTATATATGGTTGCCAGATTATACAGGATAACGGCGTTACTGCTATCAAAGTCCCGGAGCTTTTCAAGTTGTTTAAGAGCTTTATCAAAATCTTTCCATTGGGCTTTTTCGATTGCATTATCAAGAAAAATTGAGGCCTCAGATGAGAGGCTTAGGTAACTCCTTTTGCTGTCAAGATAATTTTCGGTTATTATCCGGAAAAAGGCCTGGTGGTTTTTGAGATGTTGGTTAAATTCGATAGTTGCGGTTTTTCCCTGGGCTAAAAGAAGGTGGGTAAGATAGCCGTCTGAAGAATTTTCCGTCTTGGTATTAACCATAACACTTAGCAATCTTTTGAATATATCTTCACTGTAGGGCATGAATCCTGCGAGGTCCCTTAAAACATCCTCTTCTTCTTGTGGTCGGTTTTCGAGTTTATAAATGGAGGCCATTTGACGTCTGGCATTGATATGAAAAGCGTTCTTTTCCTTAATCAAGGTAAAAGCGAGAAGGGCCGCTTTTCTGGATTCGCTGGTGGCTAAACTTACTTCATGCATCGCAAATGTTTCGAGGACTATTTCAGGGAGAGCCGTGTTTATTTTCATTTTCACCGTTTTATTTCCCGCTTGATCATAAAAATTTTTGATAAGCAGAGTCTGCATTGCCATGGCAGTATTTTCATTTACCTGGTAGTAGGCCAGGTAAGTATTAACATTGCTCCAGGTACCTGCCTGGCATTGTTGACTGCCAAAAATAACTTCCGGGTCGATGAGCGTATCCATAGGTTCTGAAAACAAAGTTTTTAAGAGTATTTGTCTTTTTCCTTTATCAAAACCGAAAATAATGGAATCAACATCAGGGGAAGTCATATCGATTTTAAAGATTTTTTTGACGGGTTTACTCCGGTTTCCCACAGCATCTTCAAATTTTACTCTGATGATGTGTTTCCCTTCTTCTAAGTTTTTAAAAACGGTCCGGCATTTTTTGGTAGCGGCAGCAGGTTTATTATCCAGTTTGAAGAAACACTTCGTTACATCTGACTCTTTCTCTATATTTAAAATGGAGCAATGTACTTTGGATGTATTTATCAGGCTTTTTCCGTCGTTTAATATTATCCGGTCAGCTTCCACTTCCGGGGCTTTGGTATCTGCCATAACTTTCACAGAAAAGGGTTTAAGTGGATGGTTTCCCGCAACATCAGTAAGCCCGGTAAATACGATTTCAAGAAGACCGGTCTTTAGGGCAAGAGGAAGTTGGCCAAACAGTTCCAGATTTTCTGGACTTTTCCAGTGAATGGCATAATTCCTGAGGGCGGGTTTTGTTTTAATGGAAGAAGTAGTATCCATTGCTTCAGAAAATTGGAGGCGCAGGGTACCCTTTTCTTTGGCATCAAAATTCACTAATTCGGGTGCTTTGGTATCCAGAAAAATTTCACGCTCAACAGGCTCTGAGATATTTCCTACGGAATCTTCTACCCAGAAATAGAGCTTATTTTTACCCTCTTTGGAGAGAGGTATTAAAAAGGGCATTTGATCGATTACTTTTTTACGCCGGGTATTAAATCCGTAGTAATATCCTTTAACTCCAGATTTATCCCTTACATTCCGGATGACAACGGTTATTTGATTACCATTGACGCGAAGCCTGCCATCGCCAAGCAAGATTTGGAATTTGGAAATTACCGGGGGCTCGGTGTCCCAATCTTCGTTTACATACCACTGAACTTCCTCTTCAGCTTTTACCCGGTTAGGAAATACTGAAAAGATGGCAAAAAGCAAAAAAACTAACGTTCTCAAAATCATAGTATTTTCATTATACTGCAATTTTTAGTATTGAGTCCATAATCTTATGTGTTTTAAAATTAAGGTACTTATGTTGAATATGAGGGATAGAGAGCAAAAGAAGGCAAAGGAAGTGATTTACAGGTAATTTTTTGCTGAAAATGCAAAAAATTCCTACCTTTTTTGTCATGAATCAAGCAATGGAGCATTTAATTCCGAAGACCCTGGTCACAGAGGATGATCCGGTAATTAAGCGATTCTATGAGCAGGCCCTCAAAGATAAATGCCAATCATTAAAGGTAGTCGAGTCGTCTTCTGAAGCCATGGCTCTTTTGAAATCAGAGCAGTTTGACTTTTTGATTACTGATTTAAAACTGTCAGAAAGTAGTGGTGTAGATATTATTAGTTGTGCAGTTGAAAATTTGCCGGATATTAAAATACTGGTTGCTTCTGGATATGTGTCTGACGAGCAGTATCAGGATGAACTCAATAAGATCGATAACGTAAAAGGCCTTATGCAAAAACCCTTCACACTAAGGGATTTGACCAAAAAAATTGAATCTATTATCGCCTGCGGCGATAATCTTCCATCTTAATAATATTTGATTTTTTCTCTTTTTGAGCCTGACTGGCCTTTTCAAGAGCTTTTTTTTCTGATCGCGTAAGACTTTCAATTCCAGATTTACTGATTTTTTCGAGTATAGAATCGATGTCTTCTAGCTGCTCATATGCATCTTTGGTAGCTTTGCTTATTTTATTTTTTAGAGCAAATTTTTTCCGGTTTTTAAATCGGTCCCAAAAAACAAACAATGAGGATTCGTATCGAAGATATCCCAATGCATAAAATGCTCCTCCCAAATGTACTATATGAGCAATTCCGTCAGAAGAGGTGACCAGCAAAATGTTGATGCCGATAAATATCGCAGCGGCCCATTTTGCCTGTACGGGGAAGAGAAAAAAGAGCATGATTACTTGCCGGGGAAAATACCAGGCAAAAGCCACAGTAATTGCAAATACCGCCCCTGATGCACCTACATACATGAGATAACGTCCCATTACCAGATCAAAGACAATGGCGCAAAGACCAGCAAATGTTCCTGAGGACAAATAAAGACCCAAAAACTTTTTTTCTCCCATGGTGGGAATAACGGCCACACCAAACATCCACAGCATAAGCATATTAAAAAGAATATGCATGATAGAATTTAAATCATGGAGGAACATATACGTTACCAGGCGCCAGATTTGGCCCTGCTCCATCACCATTCCTGTTTGAAGGCCCAGAAAGTCAGTAAAAGTTCCTTTAGAAATAAAATCAAGAACATATACGGCCACATTAATGATAAGCAGTACCTTGAGAGTCTTGGGTATCTGTTGTGGTGCGTATGACTGAAACATTAGCGTTGGTTTCCTTGTAAAAAAATATTTACTCTGGACTAGAAAATTTTGCTTTTAATGCCTGTTCAACATTACCAGAAACAAAACTCGATACATCTCCACCGAGACCCGCAATTTCTTTAACCATAGAAGAGTTGAGATAGGTGTAATTTTCTCCAGGCATGAGGTAGAGAATTTCACAGTCTGGATAAAGCTTTTTGTTGGCAAGGGACATTTGAAACTCAAACTCAAAATCACTGATGACCCTGAGTCCGCGGATTATCACATTACTTTTATTTGCTTTGAGATAATCTACTGTGAGTCCCTGAAATGAGGACACGATAACACCGGGAATACCTTTAGTGGCTTCCTTTATGAGTTCTTTTCTTTCTTCAACACTGAAAAGGGTTGATTTGCGGGGGTTATATCCCACAACGACATCTATTCCACCAAAGAGTTGCTGTGCACGGGAAATGACATTCTCATGCCCTTTGGTAAGAGGGTCAAATGTTCCCGGATATATAGCTTTTATCATGTTAGGTCCTATGATTACAACATTTGGTAAGGCTTAATTATAAAAAAATGCGAGAGAGGATTCGCCGTATTTTTTAAGATTATCGATACTTGAGAGCCAGTCTGGTGATATGCCAGATGGAAACTGAATAACGCAGCAGCCCTTATCTGCTACAAGAGGAAGAAGCTGTTTATCTAACCCGGAAAAATCCCGGGTGAAAGGGGGATCCGCAAAAACAATATCATATAATTGGTTTTGTACTTTTGCTCTGCTACAGAAAGAAATAGCATCGGATTTTCTTATGCGTACATTTTCAGGAGAAAGCTTTTTTACATTTTTCCCCAAAGTTTTAAAAATCCCAGGATGACACTCAACCAGGTCTACCAGAGAGGCTCCCCTTCCTGCTGCTTCAAGACCGACAGAACCACTGCCAGCAAACAAATCCAAAAACCGGGAGCCGGTGAGTCTGTTTTGAAGAATATTAAACAGGGCTTGTCGTACTTTTCCTGATGTAGGCCGAAGAGTTACACCGTCCCGGCCATCTGCGTAACGCTCAATTTTCCTGCTACGAAAAATTCCTCCTGTAAGCACCAGACCAGCCATATTATGAATATTATCTCGTATACATCATCAAGTCCATAGTGACATTAACCCGTTCGTCGGCTCCTGAGCGAAGGGTGAATTTGAGAATGCCAACAGGGGATTTTGCGGTATAAATTGTATTAACGAAACTCTGAAACTGAGCATAAGTACAGTTCCCGGCCCGGGTCTGGTAAATATATCTCCTATAGACACCAGCATTACTGACCGACTTACTTTTTATTTCTGAAAGGCTTACGCCTGAAACATCTGCCATATTACGAAATCGGGTCAACTCAAAAGAGATGTCTTTATTTCGAATAACTCTGTTTGAGCCGGAAGAGGATCTTTTAAAACGGATGGTTCCATAAAGAGAAAAATCCCTTGAGATTTTTTTATCTCCTACTGCTTTTACCAATCCCGGTCTTATTTTGAAATTCCGAATATTTTTAATTTGGGTTAAGAAATTCTGGTAATGAACACGACTGGAAGCTATTCCCCTTATGTAGAGATCTCCCGGGGTGGTAGAAACGATGAGGTCGGTAAAACCAATATTTGGGGGAGTAATTTCGCTAATAAGGGAAAGTGTTTTTTTACATACCAAAATTTGGTGATCTATCTTAGAAGCAGATGAAAAATCTTTATAGGTTGAAACTCGTTGCTTTTTCCGAAAGTCTCCTTCAATTTCTTTAACCGCCTCTTCTACAGCATAGGCAAGGACCGGTTTTGGAGTAGGCTCCGGTGCTGTTTGAGAGTATGGTTCGTTTTCGGTTATTATGGGTTTAGTTTCTTGGAATTCCTTTTGAGATTCAAAACTGAGATCATCAGTTGTCTTCTGTTTAGGTACCACCTGTTGATTGTCAGTTTTCATTATGACAAAGTAATACAGTCCCAAAAACGCCACCAGGGCAACCATTACAATCACCGGTAATTTTTTAAGCGGTGATGATAGAGCGGGACCTGTCTTTTTGCCTGAAAGTTCTTCTTTTGGCAGTGAAAGATCGCAGGGGTCCAATAAATTGATTCTAATCACTTAGCCATCTCCTTTGTATCGTAGAGCAAGACCAAGTGCAGTGGCGCACTGAGGCGCGGTTTCCAGTACCTTATCTGCATACTCAGGATCATGAGGAAACTCAACTTCCTTAAAAGCATTGAGTTTCTCCATTTCCAGTGGCATGACCGCGTCAAGTGCCTGGGCAAATTCCTCATCTGTAGCGAGATCACCACATATAATGAATTTCTGGTTGGCTGGAGAGTCTTCAAAAGATTTCAGGCCGTTTTCATAGAGCGTTTTAATTTGCTGACAGGTTTCAGAGATAATATGTCCCCGCTCTTTATCTTCGGCGGTAATAAAACTATCTGGAAGGGGAATATTATGGGTATCATGAAATTGTCCATCCTGACAATAGATACCACTTATTAAGTCTAAATCAGCTTTTATGATATACTGTAGCCCGTTTGCATATTCTGGATAATTGGTAATAAAAGCATTAAAAGCGGCAAATACATCAATATCCAATACGGTAAGGGGTAGGTTTCTATTGTGTATGAGGGCCTTATACCGGTTTATTTCTGATTTGCGGTATGCTGCTACTAATATTTTCTGGTTTTGGGTTTTACTATCAGCCAATGTTTGCCAGCTAAAAGCAAAATCTTCAAGTGGAGAAGAGAGGTAATGTTCCATTTCAAACCGAATTGCATCACTGATATTTTTTTCATCGCGAGCAACAAAGACTGGTTTAATGATAGCATGTCTGGCAGATATTGAAGAGACAACTTCAGGGGCCGCTGCTTGCTTTTTTTCTTCCATCCATGCCTGGAGCTTTGAAGATAAACTGATTTCATTGTCCCATTCAGTGCTTTCCAGAAAGAGTTTGGCTATAGTGGTCACCTGTTTTTTTTTGGATGAATATTCAACCAGTTTTACCACTGAGTGCCCAAGATCCAGGCCGATGATATCTTTCTTTTTTGCCATGTAGTAATCGGTTTTATTTAATTAAGTGTATCCTTTTTTATACAAATAAAAGGTAACAGATTCTCTAGTTTTTTTTTACCAATACCTTTTACCTTTATTAAATCTTCTGGTTTTTGAAAGTTGCCAGAGGTATTTCGGTAAGCAATAATCTTTTCTGCAAGCTTGGGGCCAATTCCTTTTAGTTGTTGAAATTCTTTTATACTCGCTTTATTAATATCCAGGGGAAAACTCGTGTTTGCATTCTTTGTTATTTCGCCTTTTTTGTCGGTTTCTGTCTTTTCTTCAGCTTCTTTGAGGCTATCAGATGAATCTGAAAGGGCATATGACTCAGTATTGACCTCATACACCGGCGGAGTATTGCCTGAATCGGGATAAAAAGCTGTTTTTCGCAAAGAAAGGGCTCTGGAAATAAAACCTACAGCCATAAAAATGACTATGAGAATTATTATGCTTTTTTCTTTTTTTGTAAAAACTGCCATTTTTTCTCAGCGTAACGAAACTAAACCACTATCGATCAACTATCGGTTTATTTCAAAATATTAATTAGTCCTAATTTGGTAACGGAAAAGTTCGAAATTTTCACCGCAAAGGCGCAAAGGACGCAAAGAACTCGCAAAGAAGAAGGAACAAAAAGCACATATAATACCTTGAATAATATTACTTTACATTTTAATTAATATTCAATTATCTTTGCGAAAACTTTGCGGTCACCTTTCCAGCAGTCCTGCTTTCGGTGACACTCTCCACATCGTGCGGATCGTTCTTTGCGTCTTTGCGGTGAGTTTATGTATTCCTGAACAGATATTAGCTATTCTTTTATAAGCTGCATAGCAGAGTTAATCAGCTCATAGAATAATGGTGCTGGTTTCCTGAGATTACTCTTTAACTCAGGATGAAACTGACAGCCAAAGAAAAAGATATGATCAGGAAGTTCGATCAACTGCATTATATTCTCTTCCGGGGCTTTACCGGAAAAAACCATTCCTTCTTCTTCAAGCTTCCCGACATAATCTGGATTTACTTCATAACGGTGGCGAAAACGCTCACGGATTGATTTTTTGTTGCCGTATATTTTAAAAGCTCTGGTATCCTTTTTAATCTCTACGTCATGGCCACCAAGACGCATGGTGCCACCCTTGTCTTTAACGCCAGCCTGATTTTCAAGGATAGTAATAACGGGATGCTCTACAGAAACTCCTGAATCTTCTACTTCACTTGAATGAGCTCCTGTAATACTGCATTTATTTCGGGCATACTCTACAACCGCCAGCTGCATTCCAAGACAAATACCCAAATAAGGAATATTCTTTTCGCGTGCATACTGAATAATGCGGATTTTACCTTCTGTACCCCGATGACCAAATCCGCCGGGAACAATAACCCCTTGTACATTTTCAAGGGCCTGCTCTACATAATCGACATTATCTTCTAAGTATGAGGTTTCAATCCATTTGATTTCAACTTTTACATCAAGATGGGCCTCACAATGGACAAGAGCTTCAACAATTGAGGCATAAGAATCTTCCAACGCGGTATATTTTCCGCATATCGCTATGATAACTTTGCGTTTGGGAGAAATCCGGTTGGATTTAAGAGTATCTACCCATTGATTCCAGCTCCGGAGATTTGGTGGAGCATAAATATTCAGTTTGGTATTTAGGAGCTCTGTAAGCCCTTCTTTTTCATATATCAGAGGAATTTCATATACACAATCGACATCCACTCCAGAAATAACCGCTTCAGGGAGAATATTACAGTATGAGGCAATTTTTGCTTTGATAGCATCGGTCAAAAACTCACGAGAACGCCCTATGATAATATCGGGTTCTATACCCTTTTCATTAAGCAGACGCACCGACATTTGGGTGGGCTTTGACTTTTGTTCCATCACCCCACTTGGAATGGGAATATAGGTCAGGTGGATATTTACGATATTTTCTTCACCCACATCTCTTTTGAACTGACGGAGTGCTTCAAGGAAAAATTGGTTCTCAAGATCACCTACGGTTCCACCCACTTCAATAAACATGATATCAGGCTTTTCGGTTTTGGCGAGTTCCAGGAATGAATCTTTTATTACCTGAGTCACATGGGGGATAAACTGTACGGTCTTTCCGAGATAATCGCCCCTTCGCTCTTTTTCCAGGATATTTTTAAAGACCTTACCCATGGTGATGTTCCAGTTGAATTTGGCCTCTATCCCCATAAACCGCTCATAATGCCCGAAATCCATATCGACTTCGCCGCCATCATTTAAGACAAACACTTCACCATGCTCGATTGGATTCATGGTGCCTGGGTCGGTGTTGAGGTAACCGTCACATTTAACAGCAATGAGTTTGAGTTTGTCGGATAAGAGATTACCGATTGAAGCAACCGCAATGCCCTTGCCCAAACCAGAGAGTACACCCCCTGTTACGACAATATACTTGGTAGGAAGTTTTCTTTTCACTATTTGAGCCTGGAATTGAATTAAAGATTAAAAAATATAAAATACTCCCTGGAAATAAATGAAGTATTTGAAAAAAGTCAATGGTTAAAAAGTGTTTGAGGACTTTGGGGAGTAGGAGAGACTAGTATAGTGTCTCAAACTGTATGGAATTTCAGT
>JADFYW010000102.1 GCA_015232855.1 Fibrobacteria bacterium | reverse complement strand
AAATAAAGGATAAGAGAAAAAACAAGATAGAAACCAATTATAAATTTAAAATTAGGATACAATAAATAAATTTTACCACAACTTAAAAAGGATGCTGCGTGGCCAAATAACAATTCGTTGGAGCAGACGATCTCCGTTTCAGAAATATTTTTACTCGCTTCGCTCAAACATAAAATATTTCTTTCACTATGTTCGCAGCTCAACTCCGCGTTAGCCGAATGAAAATATGAAATGGATAACGAGAAAATAGACATAAGGAAGATGCTTGTTGAAGAGGCAAGCCAGGTTTTTAAAATTGTCAAAACTGGATTTGATCATTTCGTAAAACAAGATTTGACTGAAGAAGGAACTAAAGAGTTTTTCCGGGCAGCGCAAAAATTTATATATGACAGGCCAGACAATCACTTCATATTTGTGGCTCATTCAGAAAATCAGATTATTGGAATGATTGACATTAGAGACGATAATCATATTTGCTTATTTTTTGTGAATAAAAAGTTTCAAAAAAAAGGTGTAGGCCGAAGTCTAATTGAAAAAGCTATATTAAAAATCGTGTCAGATATTCCTCAAATTAGTAGTCTTGATGTTAATTCATCAACATATGCAGTCAATGTATATGAAAAGCTTGGATTCATCAAAACAGATGAAGAACAAATAATTAACGGTATCCGGTTTGTACCAATGATTAAAACAATCCAATTATCCCAGTTAACGACTCTTTCGTCTCAATTGAGCTCAATTGATAACCAAATAAATTGAAAATGAATATTCATGAATCAATAATAATAGAGTCTATAAATACAATTGATAATGCCTATGGGAGGATTACTCATTGTACAAACCAATTAGATGATTCCCATATTTGGCACCGGCTTGATGAAAATGTCAATAGTATTGGAATAATAATTCAACATCTTTGTGGCAACCTAAGACAATGGGTATATGCTGGAATAGGTAATAAAAAAGATGTAAGGAATCGACCATTAGAATTCAAGGATAATGAGAAGAAGTGTAAGATTGATTTAATAGAAATGTTTGCTCAAACCATTGAGGAATGTAAAACAACTATCCGACAAATAAAATATGACAATTTATTAGCACCAAGAAGGATCCAGGGATTTGAAGGAACAATTTTAAGTGCAATGTTTGATACAATTCCTCATCTGGAATTACATGCTGGCCAAATTGTTTTCATTACGCGGATGATTCTAAAGGAAAATTTTGAATTGCGGTGGAAACCTTTGACAAAAGAAGAAGGTACTGAATGAATCGGCTAACAAATCGCTGCACCAGAATTGCCGCGCAGAAATTAAATATAAAATGGTGCGGCAATCAGGTGAGCTCCGCGTTAGTGCGCCAAGGAAAGCTTGGCATCATTGGAGAGGTGAAAGTCCTCTTAGGGAAAGGATTAGCCATCCACCCTTACCGAGTCTTGTGCCGAAGCAGGTAACTGTAAGGTAAAGCGTAGACAGGGAATTCACTAGGCCACAGGGGAACGTACTCCCTGAAGTACATTGAGCCCCGTAAACAGTAAAGAAGTAGGAGACGACATCTTTAACGCAATGGAAGTCAACACATGAAGGTCATACTGGCTTTAGCCTTCTGGTCCTACCGGGGTCATAGAACGTGGCATGGTGAAAGAGTGATGTCAGGAACTTGGGAGACCCTTTTAGCTCCTGCGCTTATGGCAGGTAAAGCTATCCAACAGAAAAGGAGGAGGCTTGATGGTTAGAAGGGAGTCGGATTCACCCATAGTACTCGCCTGCCCTCCGCAAGTAGCTTGCTACTGGAGGCGGGGAGAACGGGAGAGCCGTTTACATAGCTGTGAAGTCGAGTTACAGAGCAGCAATGGGGAAGGGGTGAACAATTCTATGCAAGATACAAAGGACCCATCAGCAGGAAATGACAGGCCTGATAAACTGATGTCAACCTCCCTGTATCTGATATCAGGTATTTGCAAACGGGACAAATCTCGGCGTTTCCGAGGATTATATACATTACTTAACAAAACCAACCTAAGAACAGCTTTCTATAAGTTGAACAGCAGGGCGGCACGTGGAGTAGACCATGAAGCGGATATCAAGTCGTTCTTCGACAACATCGACCACGAATGGATGGTCAAAATGTTGGAGCTACGTGTAGACGATAAAGCGCTTATCCGGTTAATCCGAAAGTGGCTGAAAGCTGGTGTCTTATTACCAACAGGCAAAGTGGAATATCCCCAAACAGGAAGTCCGCAAGGTGGGATTGTTAGTCCCATCTTGGCCAACATCTATTTGCATTACTGCCTAGACCTATGGTTTGTGAAGAAATTCAAAACACAGTGTCGTGGTATGGCCTCTCTTGTGAGGTATGCAGATGATTTTGTAGCCGGATTTCAGTTTAGAGGAGACGCCTCTATGTTTATGGATCGTCTGAAGAAACGGTTGAACAAGTTTGGCTTAGAGCTTTGTGAAGACAAAACCCGACAGCTGCGCTTCAGTCGCTTTGGAATAAATTCCAAAGGTGGGAATGGCCGGTTTGATTTTCTTGGTTTTGAGTTTAAGTGGCAGCTTTCCCGGAAGGGTAAAGCAGTTATTACTACTGAAACTTCCAAATCAAAGCTCAAACAGACCATGCAAACGATGAAAGAGTGGGTAAAGACCCATAGAAATTATCGCATGAAACTTCTATTTCTCAGACTGCGGCAAAAGCTGCAGGGTTATTATAATTACTATGGCGTACGAGGTAACTACCGCAGGATGAATACTGTGTATAGAAACCTTGTACAGTTGTTGTATAAATGGCTAAATAGGAGGAGTCAACGTCGTAGTTTCAATTGGTCAGTGTTTGAAGAAATACTGGCTTATTATGAATTACCCGCTCCCAGAATTGTTGCCCACGGCTTTGGATGCAAGGGTTAATTAATTATGTTTGTAAATATGTACGAAGTGAATAGGATTGAGGAGCCCGGTGCGGTAGTTTCGCACGCCGGGATCTGCGGCGGGTCGGTCAGGCAACTGGCCGCTCTACGCTGACCACACACACCACTTAAATGAAAACTCGGAAAATAAATTTTAAATATGAGAAATAAATATATAACAAGCGCATTACTTTTAATGATGTTAATGAGTTATAAAGTTCAGGCAAGCAATGCACACTCAGGATCTTATTTTGGATATCCAGAAGATCAATTTGACCTCTATTGGAAGACATTTTATGTAGTTGATTCAACTGGGAATCGTAAGGAAAAATGGGTTGGGCTTTACGGGAAAAATTTGTTAGAATATTTAGAAACTGATAAAGAAACCGCTTCGTTACAAAAATCATTTAAAAGATATTCTTGGTTAAAAACCAATTCCCTTTTTCTCTCACTAACCCTTTTGGCAAGTGGAGCAATGATTTACCCAATAAAAAGTAAGATTGGAACGCCAATAATGGGATGTAGTATATATGCTTTCCTGAGCTTCAATATTTTTAACCTTTTTGAAGGTTATAAATTCTATAAATTAAAGAAGAAATCAAAATTGATGAAGAGATGAAAATTAGTGTATATATTATGTCACTACTGTCCGGTTGTTTGAAACGAAATACTTTGTAATGTGTTAGTATTAAACCTCTTACAAATATTTGAACCCATAATCTATTTGAAATCAAAAATTATATTTTTTGGCTTTTTGCTCAAATATCCCAATAGGGAGAGGCCAGGAAATGAACAAAGACTCTACAGTATTTACGCAAGTGATGGAGTTGTTACCCCAACATGAATTCCGAAAATGTGTTAAACGATACAAAGGAAATTATAAGGTCCAGAAATTTACATGTCATGATCAGTTTCTTTGTATGACATTTGCTCAGTTAACATATAGGGAGAGTCTTAGAGATATTGAATCATGCCTTCGTTCAATGAAGAGTAAATTATACAATATGGGTTTTCGCGGTAAGATTTCAAAAAGTACTCTTGCTGATGCTAATGAAAATCGCGATTGGCGTATATATGCCGATTTCGCCCAAGTTCTCATCAATCGTGCAAGGAGTCTCTACATAGATGAAGATTTCGGTGTTGATTTAAAAGAGATGGTATATGCGTTGGATGCATCAACTATTGATTTATGTTTATCGCTTTTTCCTTGGGCAAAATTTCGAAAAAAGAAAGGAGCGATTAAATTACATACACTTATAGATTTACGAGGCAATATCCCAGTTTTTGTTAGCATAACAGAGGGAAAGGTGCATGATGTAAATGTTCTTGATCATCTCTTTTTAGAGCCAGGAGCAATTTATGTGATGGATAGAGGGTATCTTGATTTCGCAAGGCTTTTTGAAATGACAAAAACATCGGCTTATTTTGTTATCCGGTCAAAACGGAACACACAACTCAGCAGAGTATATTCTGCCCCTGTTGATAAGGCTACTGGGTTACGTTGTGATCAAACCGTTGTATTTACTGGATACAAGGCCGCAAGAGATGATCCCAAAAAATTACGGCGAATAAAATTTTATGATGCAGAAAAGAAAAGGAGTTTTGTATTTCTCACGAACAATTTTGTTTTGCCTGCAATGACAATTACAAAATTATATAAAAGTCGTTGGCAAATAGAATTGTTTTTCAAATGGATTAAACAACATTTGAGAATCAAAGCTTTCTATGGTACATCTGAGAATGCTGTTAAAACTCAAATTTGGATTGCTATTTCAATTTATGTTCTAGTAGCTATCATGAAGAAGGAATTGAAGCTAGAATCTAGCCTTTACACAATTCTACAGATTTTGAGTGTGACAATTTTTGAAAAAAGCCCTATTTTAGGGGTCTTGACGGACGACCAATTGCAGGACGAAACATTTATACATCATAACCAATTGAATTTATTTAACTTATAGCCGGACAGTAGTGATATTATGTAATATTTCGTTGTACCAAAGTTTTCGCAAGGGGAAGGGAAAAATTTGAATTCAACGATAAACAGATCGGACGTTTTTATGGTACTCAATATTTTTCTTAAATCTAATGTATTAATCAAATACATATTTTTAATCTCTGTCATTTTATTTGGATTTCAGTCATGTCTGTTTGATTCAAATGATGAACCTGATTATCCAGCATTGGAACGGAATGAACTAGTTGGATGCTGGTACAAAGTTTCTTCAGACGAATCCTGCCAGGAAGATTGTTATGATACATTGGGAAGGGTATATATCCTAGTTGTAGAATTTGGTCAAAATAGTGACACGATAATTCAGGAGTTTTATGGAGATTATGAAATGGATGGAAGAAATTCTATACACATTTCTTTTGAAAGAAAAAGTGTAAACCATACCTTAGACTCTAGAACTGGCGGATACCCTGCTAACTACACAATTATCGAAAACAAACTTCAGGTTCTTAATTATCCTTTTCCTGTCTTTATTCGGTCTGATTCAATAAATAATTGTCAACCTCATTGGAGATTATTTGACCAGCCAAATAATTGGTACCTTTAGCTATTAAGTTGTTCTTTTTTAAATTCTACTTCATACAACTCTGATACACATTATGTGCAATAAAAAATTTAACAACCCGCTGCACCTGACCTGGGAACTAACCCGGGAATTTAGTGTGCGGCAGGTGAGCGGGAGCGATCTGCGAATACCAACAAAAATTGGCCTAAATCGAAAAAAGCACATTGATAAAGCAACCTAAAGGTTGTATAATATAATTCTGAATGGCAAGGAACTTATCAAAATTATGAAGAAAGAAGGATGGATTTTGGATAGGATATCAGAAGCCATCATATTATGATTAAAGAAAATGAACGCTCAGTGCCTGTTCCAGTTCATGGTTCGAAAGATTTACCAAAAGGCTTACTCACAGCCATTTTCAAGCAAGCGAGAATTAAAAGGTAGGTGATTATGTATTATTATGCAAAATTAAACAAATCTGATGGTGTATTTCTGGTATCTTTTCCAGATTTTAAGAATGTAAATACATATGGTGAAACAAAGGAAGACGCTTTATTAAATGCAGAGGAAGCTTTAAATGGTTCTATCGAATCCGATTTTGAACGTGGGTTTTCATTACCAAAGCCAACTAAATTTAAGCAGAAGAATACCTTTCCAATAAAAGTTTTTCCGCATATTGAAATAGCCTATCAATTAAAAAAATTAAGGAAGGGAAAGTCCCAGGTTGATATAGCAAGAAGATTAGGCATTTCCTATCAGGCATATCAAAAATTAGAAAATCCACGTAAGTGCAATCCTACAATAAAAACATTGGAAAAAATTAGCAATGTGCTTGGTAAAAAATTGAATGTTGCATTCAATTAATAATAAAGGTCAATCGAATACCGCAGATCAAGTCGCTTGCGACAGATGTTTTACAATATTAATGGAAAATATTTTAATAGTGTTGTAAAAAACTGTTGAAGATCAACGTTATCCCGGACGCTTCGCTAAGAAGAAGGAAAAATAGGTATATGAATATACGACTGGAAACGAATGATGATTACTCTCAAGTTGAAGAACTTACAAGAGAAGCTTTTTGGAATTTATATTACCCCGGGTGTGATGAGCATTATTTATGCCACATACTACGGAAACATAAAGATTTCATAAGTGAACTTGATTATGTTGTAGAGCTTGATGGGAAAATAGTTGCTTCCATTATGTATACATACTCATATTTAATTAATAATGAAGAAAAAGTTCAGACGTTATCTTTTGGACCTTTATGTGTTCATCCAAATTATCAAAGAAAAGGTATTGGCTCAGCATTGCTAGAAAAGACAAAGGCCTTAGCTGTAAATATGGGGATACCAGCGATTATTATTTATGGAGATCCGCATAATTATTGTAAACATGGTTTTAAGAATGGAATTGACTATCAAGTAAGTAATATGGATGGTGAATATCCATTAGGATTACTGGTTCTTGAACTTCAGGAAGGGTTCTTTGGTACTAAGAAATGGAAAATCAAGCAAAGCGATGTATTTAATTTTGATCAAGAGAAGGCAAACGAATTTGATAAAAAGTTTATCGAAAAAGAGAAGAAACATCAATATAGTCAGGAACTATTTAAAATGAATATAAGAGCATACTTAAAACCGAACGGTTAACAAACGTTTTAACCTGACTTTTTTCGCTGCTTCGTTAGCCTCATTATCTATAAGCTACGAAAATACGAGTTATTTGCATTATTCAATATTCTAATGCTATTGAATTAACTAATAACCATCAGTAACAGGGAACTCCGTATGAGAGTTCCCTTCGTATTTATGCAATAACGTTACGGCTGCTGGCCAGTTTATAAGGTAAACAAAAAACGAAAAAGGTTAATGAAAGCAACACTACTTCATCAGATTAATTTTCATGGTCTTTTGGAATTTGTTTGAATTCATTTTAACGATATACATACCGGATTCGAGTGGCTTACTGGCACCAAAATCACTTTTGAAAATTACGGAATGATAGCCTGGTGTCGCCTTATTTTCGAATAGTGTTGTTAAAAGTTTACCCTCTAAATCATATACACCGATAGTCAATTGACTATGCTGTCCCATAGGAATGGCATAAGTGATTTTAGTCTGTGTCGCAAAAGGATTTGGAAAATTTGAGATAAGAGCAAACTGTTCCGGAATATTGGTGTTTGCAACAATAGGAGTGCTTTCTTCGATATTGAGCAGCCAGGTAGCACTTACGGTAGACTGTCCATCATTAACGTATAGTTTTACAGTGTATTTTCCTGCTGATTCTTTGCCGGCAATATGCTTGTAAGTTGTTCGGGAAGAAACGTCTGAGGAGTTAACCTGCCATAAATAGACAAGATTCTCACTATCAATGTCTTCAACATCTACGGAAAATATTATTGAATCACCTTCATATATGGTTACCGTATCCATGTCAGGTGTTTTGCTAAGAAAAACAGGCTTATCATTTACATTTTCTACATCAACGAAAAATTGGAGTGTGTCTTCCTCACCAATAATGTCCCGGACAACAGCTGTGATATATTGTCTGCCTATATCTGCATTGGTCGGGGTCCACTGTATTATCCCGACGGTGGGATCTAAGAGGATTGAAGCGGGGAAGGGGGAAATTAAATGATAAGAAATAATGTCACCCTGGTCCGGATCAGTGGCATGGAGGGTATCTGTATAGGGTGAATCCTGGACCGCATGATTGGTCATTGTAAGTTGCGTTGATGTAAAAACAGGAGGCCAGTTTGAGCGGGCATTGATAGTAAACCCATTGGATATTAATCCTATTTTTGTTTTTTCAACGACATACAGGTCATATGAACCGGCTAACGCGTCTTTCGGTATAACGAAATATGCATTTAAATTGTCATAAGATAATGCGTTGAACGTTGTGGCAGTGATAGTGTCGGTCTGTTGCTTGATAAATACACGTTCAACATTGTTTATTGAAGCACTTCCCACACTAATCCGGAATGAAGTGTTTTGCCCGGTTATAGATACCGATAGTTCATCGCCCTGGTCCGCGCTTGCAGGATTCGGATTATTGAGAACCAGATAGCTTATGGCGGTGACGGTAAAGCCATTAGATAATGAAATAGGAGCGCTACCCCCCTGGACTACCACAACATCGTATAGTCCTAATGGAGTAGTTGCCGGTATGGCAAAATTAGCTGATAAGTTAGTAAATGAACTGGTAGATATATTAGTGGATTTTATGGTGTCCTGATTTTGTCTGAGGAATACATTCTGCACATTATTCGAGGAAAAGCTCCCAACATCTATCCGGAATGAAGTGTTTTGCCCGGTTATATTTACCGAAAGTTCGCTTGCCTGTTCAGACTGGTTAGGCGAAATTGAAGTAATGGTTTGTGCAAATGTAAAAACCATCAAGGCTTGTATTACTATTGCTGTTTTTAAAATATGTTTCATGAGACCTCTCTTTTTTTGATTTTATTTTGTATAGCTTTTAAATAAGTTTCTCTGCGGTTATCGTTTTCAAGTGGTTCTGTTTTAAGAATCATCTGTAATGCTTTGTTATAGTCTTGTGTATTGTAAAATACAACGGCAAGGTTCAAAAGTGTTTCGTTGAAATTCGGTGAGATGTCCAGTGCCTTATTATACCAGGTGAGCGCCTGATGATAATCTTTGAGCTTTGCGTGACAGGAACCAAGATTATTTAACACATGGAGGTGATTTGGATGGACTGCATATGCCTTGTTAAATGCAGTGAGAGCACCCTTAAAGTCATTAAGGGAATAAAGGGCAATTCCCTTGTACCATGCCACGGGGGTTGTGGTGTGGTCTATTGAATATATCAAAGGATGGATGTTATCACTATAGGTTATAACCTTATGCCAGTTACCTGAACTTCTTGCTGCCAATATTTTTATCATGGTAACTTCTGAGTTTAGCCGCATAATCCCAAATCCCAGGCATGCAATAAGAAATGTGGTTACCACAATTGAAGTCAATGCAGTTAATTTGTGATTCCATTTGATTGAAAGAGCGGAGGTCTTTTTAGAAAGAGAAAATATACCACCAAGCAGTAATCCACAGACTACAAGGTGTTCTATTCTCTCTTCCGGAAAATCGAAAAACATTACGACCAGAAAACCTGAAATTCCAAAAAGAAAGGAAGAGACTAATAATTTGGTGTGGTAGGATCTTGATTTGTCTCGTATTATCCTCATTGCCGAGTGTATACAGAGAACAAAGAGCGATAGAAAAAAGAATAAACCAATGATGCCAATTTCAGAACCAATGAGCAGGTAATCATTATATGGCCGGACTTCAACAAGGGACATATCCGTCCGAAGCATATTTCCCAGGCCAAACCCGGGCAAAGCAACTTTCCAATTTCCTGCACCAACACCGAATATTGGGTTTTGACGTATCATTTCAAGAGTTTTTTCCCAGAGAACCAACCTTTGTTTATTGGCGTCAAATTTTGTATCGGCTATGGTGATTGCACGTTGGACTAAAGGAGGTCTGTTATCTTGTGTGGATCTATAGTTTGTATGAAATAAAAAAAGAAGCATTGAGAGGAGCAAGAGGGACACCAATCTTATACCCTTGAAGCCAATAGCATTCCTGAATCTTTTCCTATGTCCCACAAAAATGATAGATAGTACAACTATTGAACTGAAAATAATTGCTACCCATACCGCCCTTGTCTGGGTGATTAAGAAACAATACATTATGAAGCCAGATGAAAGAATGCTAAGAGAGAACCAAACTTTCTTAAACGCTAAGGTTCCATAGACAGAAAACCCAAAGGTCATGAGAAGAAAGGATGAAAAAAGGTTTCTGTTTGCAAAAGTGGATCCGGGGGAAAAGGGATGACAATCAATGATTTGGATGAAGTCCCAATACTCTAAAATGCCGATAATTGCCGCAATGAATGAACAAATAATGACGGATTTAACAAGAAGAACCAGTTTTCTCTTCATTCTTTGTAATATTCTAACGGAAAGTATGAGATAGAGGCAAAAAACAGCGGATTTAAGAAACTCAAAAAATCCCTCTGCAAGATTAGTTGCCTGAGTTAGAGATATTAAAGAAAATAAAAGGAAAGTTCCGCATAATAACGCATAAAGGGGTATTCCGATTGATTGAGTGGCATTTTTTGCATTTGAGAACTTAAGGAACGATTCAATAAGTACCAGTAGAATCAACAGTGCGGAAAGGACTATAAATCTAATGACAACAGTGGGATCGATTGTAGAAGATGTATAGTAAAAAGGAAGAATAAAAAGAGAAACAATAACATAAAGATATTGTTCAATGTTCATTAGTTTCTTTAATTTGTCTGGATTCACGCGAATATTTTGAGTTAATTATTTCAACTAATAAACAGATTTTATTTTTTTGATATCCCGGTGTATTTTGTTTGTATGTAAATTGTTTTAATATAAGGTGTTACGCGGTTTACCATGCTTTGTCTTCCCAATACTTTATTATATATTATTTCAAGTTCATAGACTGTGCGTTTTTTATAGTACATAAGTGTCTGTTTAGGCAAGATTAGTGATGTTTTGGTTTTTAAACAGTAATGTTGAGTTCGTATCATAGTGAATTAAAATGCCATTTGGTAATTTACCTGAACTAGAATTCCTCATTTATTGATATTTCTGTTGATTGCTATTGGATTTCGAATATTTTTTAATGTGTTTTTAGGTATCACCCCGGCTCATAGATTAAAAAACAAATAGCTGGTTTTTAGCCTCAGAAAGATGGGACATTATTCTAAAAAATTGATTGATAATACCTCCTTGGAAAACCTTAAATATAAAATATATAAGTTTTCTTATATTTTAAGCAACATTATAAAATTTACTTCTTAATTTCAAAAAACTGATTAATTTGATTAACTTTTCGTTAGATTAATATATTCCTATATTACGAGTATGAAAAGGACACGGGGGAAAAAAGGACGGGAAACAGGGTGTACGGTAAATACGCAAGCCCTGGCCGAAGTGCGGGAATTACTTGGCGATGCACCCCGATCCCGTGACCTGCTCATCGAGCATTTGCACAAAATTCAAGATGCTCATAATCACCTTTCAGACACGATTCTTGCGGCACTCGCATTCGAAATGTGTCTGCCCATAGCTGAGGTTTTCGAAACTGCGACATTTTATCATCATTTCGACATTGTGAAAAAGGGGGAAAAGGCGCCTCCCGAGTTAACCGTTCGAGTCTGTACTTCATTAACCTGTTCTATGTTCGGGGCCAATGAACTCATAGAAAAGCTAAAAATACGTTACAACGGGGATATCCGTATTCAGGCCGTACCGTGTGTGGGCAGATGCCAGGGCGCTCCTGTGGCGGTAGCAGGAACTTACCCAATAGAACTGGCGGACGAAAAAAAGGTGGAGGATGCCATCCGGAAAGGCCAGACATGGACCGATGCTCCTCACTTTTTAAATTACCATAAATATCGGAAAGCAGGGGGTTACCAGACTTACCTGGATTGTATCAATGGTAAATACAGTCGCGATGAAATAATCAAAATGCTGGACGACTCATCTCTTTGCGGATTGGGTGGTGCCGGGTTCCCTGTTGGCACCAAATGGAAAATACTCAGAGAGCAGGCAGGTCCACGCCTTATCGCAATAAATATCGACGAGGGAGAGCCCGGCACTTTTAAAGACCGCTATCACCTCGAACGAGACCCCCATCGCTTTATCGAAGGAGCTCTTATTGCCCATTGGGCCATAGAAGCCGAATCCATTTACATTTACCTGCGTGATGAATATGCTGGCTGCCGGACTTATCTCGAGCGGGAGTTTGTCCTTTTAAAAGCCGATCCTCCTGCTCCACTGCCGCCAATTTATCTGCGCAGGGGTGCAGGGGCCTATATTTGTGGTGAAGAATCGGCAATGATAGAATCCATCGAAGGCAAACGGGGTCTGCCCCGAATGCGTCCACCCTATATCGCTCAAGTCGGATTATTCGGAAAGCCTACCCTGGAGCAAAACATGGAATCCATGCACTGGGTAACTGACGTCATCCAAAAGGGACCAGCATGGTTTGGCTCTCATGGCCGAAATGGACATCGCGGATTGCGATCCTTTTCGGTTAGCGGCAGAGTCAATAAACCCGGTGTACACCTTGCACCTGCAGGTATAACCTTGCGGGAACTCATCGATGAATATTGCGACGGCATGTTGCCCGGGCACCAATTACATGGCTACTTTCCCGGAGGGGCTTCGGGAGGTATTCTGCCTGCATCCATGGCCGACATACCACTCAATTGGGATACGTTAAAATCTCATGGCTGCTTCCTGGGTTCGGCGGCTGTTGTTGTTTTTTCTAATCAGGATAGTGTGAAAGAGCTGGCGCTCAATGCCATGCGATTTTTCAGGGATGAGTCTTGTGGGCAATGTACCCCTTGCAGGGTAGGTACCGCAAAGGCAGCTCACTTGATGGAGCAGGAACATTGGGATAAGCCGTTGCTGGAAGAACTATCCAAAGCCATGACCGATTCCTCTATTTGCGGTTTAGGTCAGGCTGCACCCAATCCATTTCGCTGTGCGATAAAATATTTTCCCGAGGAATTCTCTTAGAGGGCAAACACCGCAGTTGCTATGAAAAACAAGATGATAAAATTTACGTTGAACGGAAAAGAGGCTGAGGCCCTCGAAGATGAAACGATTCTCCAGGCAGCCAAACGTCTTGGAGTGGAAATACCCCATCTTTGTTACAAACCGGGCTACCGACCCGATGGCAACTGCCGGGTTTGCATGGTTGAAATTGAGGGGGAGCGCGCTTTGGCTCCGTCCTGTTGCCGAAAACCAACAGATGGGATGAAGGTGAGTGCTGATAGTGAAAGAGCAATTCATTCTCAAAAAATGATGCTGGAGCTCTTGTTGTCTGATATGCCGGAACAGAGCAACTCTCCTTACCGCTTTGACTCAGAACTTGATTACTGGGCGGGTAAACTGGGGGTTTCCTACCCGCGATTCAAAGGGCGAAAACAATTGCAATCTGATTATTCCCACCCAGCCATAGCCTTTAACCAGGATGCCTGCATCCAATGTACGCGCTGTGTCCGTGCCTGCCGTGAAGAACAGATGAACGATGTTATCGGATACGCTTATCGCGGCCACCGTTCAAAAATCCAATTTGACGCAGACGCTCCCATGGGAGAAAGTACTTGTGTGGCATGTGGAGAATGTGTGCAGGCATGCCCAACAGGTGCCCTCATGCCTGCCCGAAATGCAGGAAAAGAAAAATCCGATAAGCAGGTTGATTCGGTCTGTCCCTATTGCGGTGTAGGTTGCCTTTTAACCTACCATATGAAAGACGGATGTATTCAATATGTCGAAGGCCGCGACGGACCGTCTAATCACAGCAGGCTCTGCGTAAAAGGCCGCTATGGTATCGACTATGTTCAACATCCCGACAGACTCACCCATCCGCTCATCAGGAAAGAAGCTGCGGGTAAATTCCCCGAACTAATCGAATCGAAAGATATATACAAATATTTCCGTAAAGCCAGCTGGGAAGAAGCACTGGATTGTGCCTCAGAAGGATTGCGTACAATTAAGGACAACCACGGATCTGAAGCACTGGCCGGGTTCGGTTGCGCCAAAGGCAGCAATGAAGAAGCCTATTTATTTCAAAAATTGGTACGCACTGGTTTCGGGACTAACAATGTAGATCACTGCACCCGTTTATGCCATGCGTCCTCTGTCGCCGCTCTCCTTGAAACTCTTGGTTCTGGTTCTGTGTCTAACCAGGTGTCAGATGGAGCCCAGGCGGAAGTTATTATTGTCATCGGTTCACGCCCTAATGATAACCATCCGGTGGCTGCCACCTTCTTGAAAAATGCGGCAAAACGTGGAAGTAAACTGATATTCATCGATCCTTATCGTTCAGAAATGGAAGATTATGCCACGCATACATTACAGCCCAGGCCGGGCACTGATGTTCTTCTCCTAAACGGAATGATGCATGTTATCATCAAGGAAAATTTGTATAATTCCGGTTTTATCGAACAGCACACTACGGGTTTTGAGGCTCTTACCGATAACATAGAACATTTCAGCCCCGAAAAGGTATCTCCTCTCTGCGGTATTCCCGCTGAGACCATTAAAACGGTGGCCCGGCTCTATGCCACTGCCCAAACCGCCATTATATTCTGGGGTATGGGTATTTCCCAGCACATTCACGGCACTGATAACTCACGCTGCCTCATTTCCCTTGCTTTGATGACCGGGCAAATTGGCCGTCCAGGTACAGGATTACATCCTCTCAGGGGCCAGAATAATGTACAAGGAGCCTCGGACATGGGTCTTATACCGATGTTCTATCCCGGCTACCAAAAAATCGGGGACAAACAAGTCAGGGAAACCTTCGAAAAACTATGGGAAACGCCCCTTAATCCAGAACCGGGTAAATCGGTGGTTGAAATCACCCACGGCATACATAGCGGCCAAATCAAAGGCTTGTATATTATGGGAGAGAACCCGGCTATGTCTGATCCCAATCTGAACCATGCCAGAACGGCTTTCACTAAACTCAAGCACCTTGTGGTGCAAGACATTTTCTTTACCGAGACTTGCAGCTATGCCGATGTGATCTTACCGGCATCCGCATTTCCGGAAAAAACGGGAACATTCACCAATACGGACAGGCGAGTGCAAATGGGGCGGAAAGCCATGAACCCCCCAGGTGAAGCACAGCAAGATCTCTGGATCATAGAGCAATTGGCGAACAGACTCGGTCTGAATTGGAACTATCAACAGCCTCAAAATGTATTCAATGAAATCCGTCAAGTCGTATCCAGTATGGGCGGTATGACCTGGGAGCGCCTCGAAAAAGAAGACTCACTTACCGGCCCCTTGCATGAACCTGGTGATAAGGGCACCAATATCCTTTTTAAAAATGGAGTGTTTCATACACCTGACGGTAAAGGCCGTTTTATCCCAGCCAACCACATTGGACCCGCAGAGCTGCCCGATGATGAGTTTCCTTTTATCTTTATAACCGCGCGACAATTAGAACATTGGCACACTGGTACCATGACCCGTCACTCGTACGTACTTGATGCCATTGAACCAGGCCCCAGCCTGTTGGTGAATCCTGCCGACCTGGGTAAGTTATCACTTCAATCTGGTGATACCCTGGTGGTGGAATCCCGTCGGGGCAAGATATCGGTACCGGCCAGATCCGACGATAACATCCTCGAAGGGACAGTAGCAATGCCCTTTAGCTTCCATGAAGCCGCAGCAAACTTGATTACCACCGACCATCTTGACCCTTACGGAAAAATTCCTGAGTTCAAATTTTGTGCGGTGAAACTCAGGTAGAATTATTATACACAATAGGGAAATAATCTGGTTTGGGTAGTATCTGCGATTTTGAAATATAGCTTTTTTTACTTCTTTTTTGTTTTTGAAACTGTAGACCAAAACATTTCGTTAATGATATAAAACCATATCACCCCTGGAATATGGTTATTTTATTTATCTTCATATGTCCATGAAATATAAAGTGTTATTGTATTTTTTTGTTTTTGTTGTTTAATGATTGTAGTCCAAATGGACTATGAAATGTTCAGTAAGCCTGATTTTTATATACGCTTTTTAAATAAATAGCGGTATATTATACAGTATGGTGCAACTTCCTGAAGTTTACCAGTATTTTGACTATCGCAAATACCTCCGGGATAGCTATGAAGCGATGCGGGAAAAGAATTCACGATATTCCTACCGGTTTATTCAGGAAAAGACAGGCATTGACCCTGGCTTCCTGGTAAAGGTGTTTAACGGCCAGAAGAACCTTACTGAGAAATCTGTACCCGGGTTGGCAAAATTACTGAAGCTCAATAAGAGACAGACCAAATATTTTACCCTGCTTATCCTTTTCGGGCGGGCAAAAACTGATTCGGAAATAAAACATTATTTTGAAAAGCTTCTTTCTTTCACAGAACTCGGCTCCAAAAAGATTACGGCCGATTTATACGAG
>JADFYW010000101.1 GCA_015232855.1 Fibrobacteria bacterium | reverse complement strand
CCTCAATGAACCTTTTCCACAATCCGGCCTGCAAGGGCGTATCCTGCTTTGCAGGAGAAGCCTTGACAGGTTAAAATATTCACGCCAAAAAATGTTTGTATTATTTCATGCACTTTCTTTTTAACCCTGATGATTTTAGCGGGGATAATATGAAGAAACTCCCGTATAAGTTCCAGGTTCTTCATCTTGCTTCGATTGGCCAAAAAGCCAAACATCCTGATTTTCCTAAACCCTGCCGGCAAAATGTGAAGTAAAAACCGCCTGATAAATTCTTCGGCCTCAAGTACACAAACTTTTTTCTTTCCCTCATCCTTATAATCTTTAACCCAAAAAGAGACTTTGCCGTTTTCCATACTGATTATCCGACTGTTTGAAATCGCGAATCTATGTGTATACAGATCCTTTTTGACAAAAATGGGTAAAAAGTCTTTAATAAAGTATTAAATATATCATATTAGTAAGTTTAAACCTTACATAAAGACTATAAATAATAACTCTTTACTTGGATTTTTAAGCAAATTTAACTATGATTGATATCAATAAAGTAAGGTATTAACTTACTTAAGTGATATGGAACGTAAAAATATATCAACTCAATCAAATAAGCTCCTGACATATTTTTATCAGAAGAATCAAGATTGTTTTGGGTACCCTGAAGTATATAAGGCGCTGCCGCAATCGCGGGAAAGTGCCATTAAAGAACTTCTTAGTGACATGACTAGAAGAGGCCTTTTGATGCGATTGAAAAAAGGGCTGTATTACATAATCCCTTACGAACAAGAAGCAGAATCGTTTATGCCCGATTGGCACTTGATACCCAAACATCTAGTTAAAGACGTTGATTATTATATTGGTTATTACTCGGCGTTACATATACATAATTTAATTACCCAGCCCTCATTAAATGAACAGATTGTGGTTTCAAAGCAAATTCGTCCTTCAACTATCAAAATCAAGAATATTCCATTCCAATTTATTTACCACAATGAAAAACACTTTTTTGGGGCGAAATCAGCCTGGATTGATAGTTACAGCAAAGTAATTTGTTCTGACCTTGAAAAAACTATAATTGATTGTTTATTCAGGCCTGATTATGCCGGCGGCATTGTGGAAATAGCTAAGGCGATATATATGTCACGTGATAAAATAAAGTATGATAAACTTCTTGCCTATGTCAAAAAGTTCGATTCTCAAGCTACCATTAAACGGCTAGGATTTCTATTAGAAGAGCTTGAAATAGGCGATAATATAATTGACGAACTCCATAACGCAAGAACCGCATCCTGTGTTATACTGGATACTGAATTGCCTAAAACTGGAAAAATTAATAGCCGGTGGAGTATTCAAATAAACCTGGAAATTGAAACTATAAAATCCGCTATATACACATGATTAAACCTGGTATAATACAACAAAAAGCGCGTAATGTTGGCGTTCGAGATCAACAAATAGAGAAAGACTATGTATTATCCTGGATTTTACAGGGGATAGCTCAACATAATGAGTTATCAAAATCAATGGTATTCAAAGGTGGAACGGTATTAAAGAAAGTTTATTTTGAAAATTACCGTTTTTCAGAAGACCTTGATTTTAAACTATTAGATGACGCACTAACCAAAGATCAGATTATTGGATACTTCACAGAAACCTTTGAATACATCCGGGAAGAAGCAAACATACCTCTTGAAATTGCAGATAATAATGAATATGAAGGTAGCGGAATAAACATTTACATAAGCTATGTTGGTCCATTAGGCGGAAAAGGTGTAAATAAGCGTGTGAAAGTAGATGTTTCCAAAAGTGAAAAACTTGAATTTAAAGCAAAAATAAAAAATGTAGTTTTGGGATACCCCGATCAAGAGGACCACAAATTACTCTGCTACTCCCTTGAGGAAGTATTGATAGAAAAGATGCGTTCGATAATGCAGCGCATGCAGGCTAGGGATTTCTACGACCTTTGGTACTTACTGGAAGTACATGAAATGGAAATTGAATTTTATACTAATGAATTCATTGCTAAATGTGAAAGTAAAGAAGTAGACCCAAAGCAATTTTTAGTAAAGTTGGAACAAAGGAAGGCTGGTTACCGGGGAAGATGGCAAAAATCCATGTGCTCTCAAATAAAAGATTTACCAGATTTTGATAAGGTAGAACGTGAATTACAAAGACATATTAAAAAAATAGCTCTGTAGGCTAAAAGATTGTGATTTAATTCAGACTTCTTTATCCGAATCAACAACACTCGTATGCCTAAGGAGAATACCTTCAGCATACTCCCCGTTGCAGATAAGAATAATAGGAATTTACTCCCGACACCCTGAGTGGGATGTTAGCTCATTACTTGACTTTTATCACCAATCAATGCAGTTGCATACAATGGCAAAAAAGAAAGTTTTTGTTCGGGTAAGTTTTTATAAGGGCCGTCATAAAGCACCAGGCCTTGCGGACAGTTGGGATAATGTTTTAACATGAGATGCATACTGCGCAATTTCCCAGAGGGACCAGACTTTACTTCAATTGGATATATCTGTCCCTTTTGAATAGTTAAGTAATCAATCTCAGCATTACTACTCTTTGCATTACGTGACCAATAAAATAATTCAGGGGTATGCCAGGCTATTAATTCCTGGTTTCTTTCATTATATAGCCTGAACTTGATACTCTGATTAGTTTCTTTTCATTTGCCTTTTGATATGTTCCAGCAGTTTCTTTGGTTCCTGCATTTGAGGGAATAGTTTTACAAATTTATCTGTATGCAACAGAGCTTTGTTCCAATCCTTTTTCTGAAAATATAAGATAGCCAGGGCTTTTAAATAATCACCTGACAAAGGCTCCAGATTCAGAGCCTTTTGTAAAGATTTCTCGGCTTGTTCCATTCTTTTCAATCTCTGCAATGCCAATCCATAATTGTAATGGACCCGTGATCTTTCCGGCATCTTTTTAGCAGCTAATTCAAGATATGTTACTGCATTTTCCAGATTATTCTGTTCTGCAAACAATAGTCCCAGAGAATAATACGCCTCTCCAAAATTTGGCAGTATCCTGATTATTTCTTTAAATTCCTGCTCCGCCTCCCTGTTCATCCCCATTTGGTTATACAGATTGGCCAGATTCATACGAGCTTGAATGAATTTACCATCAAGTCGTATGGCACTTTGATACGCCTCCATTGCACTATGATAATCTTTCTGCTTATACCGATGTAAGGCTATAGCCATTTGTCCGTCGGGAAAATCTTCGTTTAACTGAAGACTGACTTCCAATTCTTCTAATGCATATTTTAATGACTTTAATTGTTCTTCGGATAAAGAGCTTATTGCAACATCGGCCATGACCAGGGCTGCCTGTATCCGAACTCCGCGAACCGTATCAGTTAGCAGAGGAGCGACAAGCTCTATTTTCCTGGAAAGAGGGAAGTTCTCCATTAACCGTAAGCCAGTAACCCTTATTAAGGCGTTCTTGTCTTTAACTGCCTTTTCTAAGACCAGGATATCCTCTTGCCTTAAAGAATAATTATTGAGCAAGTTCAGAGCTGTTGCCCTAACCACAACAGGATAAGATGTATCCCCAACCAACTGGATTACTTTTGGTAAAAATTCCGGTTTTCCGGTTTGTCCGGCGGATATTATTTCCGCAAAATGATTTTGCCTTTCTGCTCCATACCATTTGATTACCCAATCAACGGCCCATTCGGCAGATTTATCGTGATGACAGCCCGTACAAGCATTAGGCACACCAAGCTTTACTGTTAAATCAGGACGAGGCATTCGAAAACTATGATCACGCCGGAAGTCGATCCCCATATAGGTACGGCCAGTCATATGGCAGTTGATACATAAAGCACTCTCTGTTCCCATAGGATGAAAGTGATGAGCTTTAGCGTCATATTTGGAGCGCACATGGCAACTTACACACAACTCATTGTTGTTCCGCTTTAAGGCCGTGCTATGGACATCATGGCAATTTGAACATTTCACTCCATTGTGATGCATTTTTGTTTGAAGAAAAGAGCCGTATACATATACCTCATCCAATATCTGCCCATCGGGGAAATACAGTCCTTCTTCCAGTAAAGAAGGAATAAAATGTTCTTCAAAATCTCCGTTGTGTTGATACCTGGAAGTTAATCTATGCCTGCGTGCATGACAACGTCCACATCGCATGGTTTCTACAACGGTTGCCTCTCCCTGGGAATTGAAAGGCAAACCATACCGTTTGTTTATCGAATCAGCCAGCAACCATTTGACCAGAGCACCAGCATCTTCCCACCCTACGTGCCCCGAAGAAGCCCCATGACACGCCTCACAGCTTACATCTATTTCAGACCAACGGGTATTATAAGTATCACTGTTAGGGTTGTAATTCTTAATCAAATTGGTAGAATGGCAATCAGCACACATCAAGTTCCAGGTCTGTCCCGCTTTGGTCCAGTGCAACCAGTCATCATGGTTAATATCTTCATTCGGGTACAGAAGATACCACTCTTTTTTAATATCATCCCAGGCTATGCCTAGGCATTGCAGCCTCCCTCCCGGAAATTCGATTAAGTACTGCTGCAGGGGAGTAAAACCAAATGTGTATTTAATCTCAAACTCTTCCATTTTACCGTCACCACCTTCGGTGTAAACATAAAATTTCCCGGTTTTTTTATAAAACCGTGAAGTAGAGCCAAAAAAGGTAACGCTGCTGTTATTAAAATTTCCCAATATGGTTGAACTGTCCGCGGCCTCCATTGAGCGACTATGATGTGAGCTCTGCCAAAGACTATCCTGTAACTGATGACATACTCTGCAGGCTTCTCTGCCCGCATAGGTATGGGACTTAATAAGGGAAACGGCTGGCTGGTACAAAAAGAAATAATACATGCCCGCAGCAGCTGTGACGAGCAATACCAGAATAAGAGATATTGCCGGCTTTTTACTTTTCATAACTTATTAGTTATGTAATAGGAATATCTTACGGTGAAAAGTTTGCGATATTCCTTTAATCTGAAGAATGTATACGCCCAAAGAAAGTGGTGTGGCTTTGTCCCACCGCACAAAGTTCCCATGCACATCAGCTGCGACAATCCTGTTGCCCGAAAGGTTGAATATACTGATTTCCCGGATGTTCCGACCTGGAATGGGAACAAAAATTGGCAATCTTTGTTGACCAAAGGTCACTCCTGACGTTGAAACAGAGAGATATACCCCTTGTTCGTTCAGCACCTGAATATTTTGTGAGGGCGCATCTCTGCACATGGATGAGTCGTGAATTCCAGCCATGGGATTGTAACCCAGTTTGGTTGAATCCAGGCAACCCGCATAGGGTAGCGGATCGGGGAGCGCTTCGGCTGCCCGGAATGCATCATGCCCTGTGGAACCAGTGCCGAGAATTTCGTACAAGTCTTTAGGCAGATGCTTTCTGTGCTCTGCTATAAGTTCTGCATAGTTGGGGTTCATTAACAGATTATTCCACTCGTGAGGATCCTTGATTTCATCATAGAATTCTTCTGAGCCGTCATTGTAATGGATATAACGATAATCTTGAGAAATAATTGAGGTATTACCCGGTCCAAAGCTGGTCCGGGCTATGTGTGGCCAGTTCGCCAGGGAATCGTTTAGCAACGGAACAAGTGAATTACCCTCATGTCCCGGGTCGGGTTCATGACCGGTCAATTCCAGCAGGGTTGGATAAATGTCAAGCAGCTGAACCGGTTTATTGGAAATCTTACCCTCAGCCACACCGGGTCCCGCAATAATCATTGGTGTGCTTGTACCGTCTCTCCAGAGACTGCGTTTGGCCCAGCGCTCTTTTTCGCCCAGGTGAAATCCGTGATCCGTAAAAAGCACAATAAAGGTGCTGTCTTTGTAAGGGCTGCTATCAAGTGCCTTAATGACTTTACCAACCTGATCATCCACAAAACTGACGCATGCCAGGTACGATTGTACCAGGGGTTTCCACTCATCATTTTCAACTACCCAGTCATGGGTTGGCGCTACATGTTCGAGACGGGTAAGTCCTATTCCGTACTCGGGGATATCATCCAGATCATTTGTTACCACGGCAGGCAGCTGTAGTGTTTCAAGGGGATAAAGGTCGAACCATTTTTGCGGCGCATATTGAGGCACATGAGGACGGTAGAACCCAACTCCCAGCAGAAAGGGTGCAGTATACTGCTGTGCGAGGGCATTGACTGCCCAGCCAGCTATTTTGTAGTCTGGCATTTGATCATCCCTTTCAGGATAAGCGCCCCAATCCCAGAGCGGATGTCCGGGAAATGAAGATAGTTTGTTTGAAGGCAGTGGGCCAAAACCACCAAAATCACCTGCCCAGTTCGGCCAGTAATCCCGGCTCTGATCGCCATGAAACAACTTGCCGGCACCGGCAACCTGATAGCCTTCTCTTGCAAAGCGTTTTGGCAGAAAGTTATTTACATTAATAACCGGAGAATCAGAAGGATCAGGAGAGAGAAAGTAGATACCGGTTGAGCCGGGGAAACGTGAAGACATGAGGCTGGCACGGGAAGGACTACACACTGGTGCTTGACAGTGGGCGTTTGTAAAGAGAACACCTCGTGATGCCAGGGCATCAATGTTTGGTGTTTTTGCCTGAGGGTGCCCCCCCATAACCCCAATCCAGTCATTCAGATCATCTACAGCAATAAAAAGGACGTTGGGCTTTTTATCGGTAGTTTGCGTGTAGCAAAATCCTATGAGCCAAAATAATATTAGTTTGATTATAGAAACCCTAACACTGTTTAACATATATTAAATCTACCTAAATATGGCTATTTCGCAAGCACTCATCTAAGAAAGAGAAATTTTATACGAAGTCATAATTCGTTTTTTTATTAAGGGATGTTGGATAAAAAGGAATAAAAAATAGCTATTAAGATGCCTTTTTAATGGCAGGAAGATTATTGTTTATGAAGTACAAGAAATTATGCTTTTTGATAAAAACAGCTTACTGTGCTGATAGCAATAAAAGTTTCTTAATTAAAATAGTTTGCTCATTTTCGGCTTTTACCCAACAAGATACCGTAAACTGATATCCCCGATCGAGTTGGCCAAATCCCATATCCACATAATCGTTATCACCATCCAGGTAGAGTATTTTCTCCTGCCCGCCTTTACTCTTCCATGTTTCATGGTCAACAAACTTTGCATCACCATAAAGAGTACCGTTAAACCCGTTCCCCGAAGCGTCATTAGCGTCTCCATCCAGATGTAACAGAAGAGCTGCTTCTTCTCTCAAAGAAACGGCATCCTTACCTTTTCTTATACCTGTTACATCTCTGATTTTCACTTTAAAATCAAGTTCATTTGCATTACGCTGAGGAGCCAGCTTTACAAATTCTGGCGGTGTAGTAACCTTACTTGTTAAGACTGTTACTGACCTGGTTAAAAGGAACGCCTTTTGCAGTTATGGTCACCCAGTCTCTCTCATTAGTGCCGGCAACCGCACTTACATTGTCATGTTTCAGCCACTTTGTATTGTTTTGAATTACCGTATCAACAGCATAATAACATTCAACCCATGAGGGATCCAGACCACCATCATGGTCAAGCCTCACCTGCACCTGGCAATCCGGAGCAGACTGTTCTGTACTAACCGGAGTAAAATTCTGCCATTCGGGAATATTCTGGGTCTTTTTTGTAACCGACCTTATGGTGGCTTTCTTTTTTTCCCAATCGGTACCAAATACTCATCCCACACCACGGGATTTTTTGTTAAAAATAAATAAAAACAAATATTTCGCAACATATAACCAGCGGGAATGTATGTCTGCCATCCAATTAGTTAGAACATAATTAACAGTCAAATGTTCAGGATTAACCGATTTAATTTAGCCACAAAGGGAATTATTTAATGAAAAATTCCAAACATTTCTCTGTGTTCTCTGTTGTAAAAAAAATGCTAAAAAGGGCTTTTGCCTGCCTACCGAGGCGGAATGGGAATACGCTGCCAGAGCAGGTTCCAAAACCAGTTATTATTGGGAGGACATAACCGAAGATGCAACCGTTACCCAATATGCCTGGTATGATGCAAACAGTAATAGTTCCACCCATCCTGTCGCTCTTAAAAAACTTAATAATTTTGGCTTGTATGACATGAGTGGAAACCTCTGCGAATGAGACCAATAAAAAAATGTAAAGCTTCCTAAAATAAATATTTTGATTTAATTTATAGCTAATGGGGAATTTATAAATCACCAATAAAGAAAAACGTATATACGAGGAATGTTTTATGAAAATCGGTCATTTTGGGGCTATCATGATTCCTGCACTTATCTTTCTCTTTTCCGGATGCAATGAAAGTACCACTGCACCTGAAGTTAAAGAAGAGAAAAGGCCATCCGCACAAAACCTTTCATTTCTCAATATTGTTGACGCAAAAGCACTTGTGATTGAAAATATTGGTCCGGAAGGCATTCCCAAATCAGCCGCAGGTTCCGCTGATTCCCTGATTACAGGGGACACCCGAGTGTCCCGTTTATACAAAATAAACGAGGAAAATGTTTATGAAGAAGTCACTAATTTCCGGGTAGATACTCTGCTCATTGATGAAGGGGATTCCATTCGGATAGAATTGGACACGGTAGAGCAAACTACAAGCTTCTCACCCCGGGTAATTTTAAACGCAGGTCCGGATTTCATTTACGCTTCATTTTTAAGATCAGACGACTCCGGGAAAGAATATGATTATTTGGTAAGAAAAAGTGACGGTGCGGTTTTTCAGACCTTCATGCACGCTGTGGGTCCGGATGCAAATACATACGGAAGTCTTGGATACGACCTTTTTCAGCATGACGAAAACGGAAATTTGTACATAAATAGTTTTGGCCGTGCGGTGATCCAGAAGGTGAACGTTGAAAATCCCGAAGCTCTTTCCCAGGAAAACCTCACTTCGGAATTGGAACAGGTGCACGGTTTTATTGTTAACAAAAAGGGACATATTCTGTATAAGTTCATGACCCCGCCAATTAGTTCATCAGACTCTCCAGGTTTTAAAATCCGGTATGCCGATGGCGGACTCCGGTACATTGATAAGGCCAGCGGTTTCACAACCGCTTACTGGAAGGGTTTTGATGACTGTTTCTATTACAATTACATGGGAGGTAACGATCCCAATAATTTTGACATTCAGATCATCAGGAAAATTACAATCACCGGAAACCAGGCAGTAGAAACTGATACCGATACGCTTACTAATAAACCGGGCCAGATTGCGGTTGTGGAAGCGTCTGTCGGAGGTACAAGATTCGATCTTCCTGAGCTTAATAAAATATTTTTTGTTGATTCCAAAAGTATTACCGAGGTTTTTAACAATGATGACTCGCTTAAATGTTTTTCAACCGAAGATCTTGGCATTAATTCCATAAAACTTTACGCTGCCTCAGACAGATATTATTACCTGGCCGGCCTTATGAACACCCAGCCGGTGCTTTTGAAAGTGGATCCGTCAGTCTTTCCCCATACTGCGACTCAGTTGGCAAGCCCGGGAGAATATGATTTTTACAAGTTCGTCGTATCAAAGGATGATAATATCACCTTTAACGCCCTGCGTATGTCAGACGGGAAACTAGTGCTGGGAAGCGTTTCCCCCGCGGGTGTTTTCAGCATCCAGCAGATAGTGGAACAACAAGTCACCCAGCTGATAAGAATTCAATAGCTTTAAATAACATTTTACAGAACTGTTTTACTTAAAAATGAGAGGAATTATGAAGTGCCCTTTCAGTTTCAATTATCAATTTTGTTATTTGTTTATGTTTGGTTTGCTTTTTTTGCTATCATGCACAATGCAGCCTCATCAATCACGTACAAAAGAACAAACCCAACGTTCTTCCTTTGCAATGCGCTGGTATTCTGCCGTTCCGAACAAAACAGGGAAGATTCAGGTCGCCTCCATTCCGGACAAATTATTTTCTCGCCTAGATTCAGCAAGTAAACACAGTCTTGCCTCTTCAGACACAATCTATATAGGCCCAGGTCGTGTTCCCTTTTCTTCCATAAGACACAGAAAATATCAAACTCTTGTGATAAAGGGGGCTGGACGAGACAGTACCTGGCTTCAGTTTCATAAATTCCCCCTCTATGGATCTCTCTCGGACTCAACTCATACTCTTTTCCAGGATCTTACTTTTTTTTCTTTTGACAGTGGATTGGATTACCGTACCAGATATAAGCCGTTGCTTGATATGTTTGCAGGACGTACCGATATCATTGGTTGTCGGTTCCTTAGTCGGGACCGCAGACTCGTGAATATCACTTTAAATAGTTCAACTGATGTCCGATTTTCCAATACTGATTTTATCCATTATTGCCATTCTTTCGATAAAAGCAAGCATTCGGCAGATGTTGCAAATACTATTTTTGTTAAGTTGGGTATTGGCAAAATCTGGGGAACAGGTACACTTCTTTTTGACAGATGTTATTTTGACATTCCTTTTGTGGTCATGCCGGGAACCTCATACCAGGGAAAGGACTTTGGTGGCCAATATCGTTTTACCAATAATGTCTGGAAGAATCCTAATTTTATAAAAGGGCTTGCTATACTTAAAAATCCTGGTGCAAGCTTTCCCGTTATCAAAGAATATAATATGCCCTATACAAAGTTACAGTATGAAAACAATCTGATTTACACGACTGATTTAAACAGTAAAACAAAGCGTATAGAAGGGAACGCAAATGTATACATACAGAAACAGAAAACACACACCCTTTATGTTAAATACGGTGATGAACGTCCGTATAATAAAGGTCGTTATCATCTGGATAGTACCGGAAACATCATTATGAACCATGGGGATTTTCCTGAAATCCTTTCCGAGATTTCAACTCCACCTCTTGATATATCTTATGCTCTACCCGCGTATTTCCGAATGAAATATCAATATAGACCTGCCCCTGCTGACTCTGCCCAGTTGGCACTGCGTAATTTTAATGCCATGTACAAAAGGGTAAAATTAATAACCATGGAATCAGACCCTGTGGAGCGTGCCCGCATATTAAGTGCCTCTGAAATACAAAGAGGAGATTCTACTGCAGCTGCTTTATATACTGCAGCTGATGAGGTACTCAAACAATCTTATTCCACAGCCAAAACAGAATCTCAGTGGAGCATGGCTTATCTTTACCTGTTAAAAAACAATTGGCTGAAAGAGAGACTTATAGGAGGGACCGAACCAGCAACAGCAGATACCACCCAATTGCTGCAATTAGTCGGCCGACAGGTTGGAAACATATACAAGAATCCCGGTTCGCCAGTACCATCAGTCTTATTTGAACAACTTCTTGAAGAGCAGATTTACCAGTTTCTCCCAGGATTACAATATTGGATTGGCTTTGCAGATAAGCCCCCGGAACTAAGTTCGAAAATTAAAATTCGGAAACGCCATGTAGAACGAAAAAAATTTACCGGGACAAAAAAGCACTGGTATGTTAAAAAATCAGGAGATGAAAAAGGAGCTCTTGCCTACAATGAGTTAAATGAAGAGATTTTTACATTACAACAATCGGTACGAAATCTTCAAAATAAAAAAGACAAACATGCTCCGGTATACTGGTCCAAAGACGTATGGCATCATAACACCTCGCAAATGTCAGAGTATCGTAAAATGGCTTACTCAGGTAAGGTTAAATCAGCATCAGTTGATTCAAGAGATTTTAAGGGACAAAAATCCAGAATAACATTTTTAGCTGGAGGAAACCCGGATAAATACGCCAGCCTTGGAAATGACATTGAGAGTCTAAAACAAAAAATTAAAATAAAAAAAGCAGAACTTTCAAAAATGCCAACACCAAACTTCTCCAAAAAACAATGGAGTATTCCTTATCCGATACATATCCATGAAATATTCGCCTCTTTGCATTATTCTATACAATATAACTGGAACGGTGATGGAGCCGCACCTCAGGGTGACTCTGTAGATAATAGAAAATATTACAAAGATGAATACTGGGAAGCTAATCCCCGGATAAACCTGAAAGGGAAACTATCTAAATACAGTGATGATGAAGAATTGCTACGTTGGCACGAAAAGACAATTGCAAAAACCATTGTCAAAAAAATGGCAAAATGGAATAAAACACGACTTAAAACATGGACTAAAGAGAAAGAAAACGCACAAAATGAAAATAACTATGCCAGATCTATTTTCATAACCATGACTCCCGATGAATTAAAAAAGACCTGGTTATCCGGCGGTGACCCGGCTGTTTATCGGCTTATGCAAGAGCGTATTGCGGGACTGTGTAACTGAAAATAAATTCATAAATAAAAGTAGCAGTAATTTCTCTCCCGATCGTTCTTCCTGTAAACCGTTTAATAAACAGGAGAACGTCATGAGTAAATTTACATTGCAAATATATCCCATATTTATCCTTATTATTTGTTTTTTTTCAGGATGTATTTACATGGAACATCTGGAATCAGAATCAGCTGGTGTGTATACTACCGATGAGTGTGAAAATTGTGGTCAGACAAATAATAGTGATTATTATCCGGGAACCGAAAAATATGGTGACTTAACATACAATCCCTTCCATCTTACTTCTGAAGATTCTCTTTCTACTTTTGCTATTGATGTTGATAATGGTTCTTATACTTTAGCCCGTAAAAAACTGCAGCAAGGACTAGCGCCTGACCCTGCTTCTATCCGTGTGGAGGAGTTTCTCAATTATTTTGAACAGGATTACCCCGAGCCAGATAACGGTCCCCTTGCGGTTTATATTGATGGGGCAGTATCTCCATTCCGGGATAGTCTGGTCCTTTTACGGATTGGGCTTAAAGGGAAAGAGCTTGTGCAGGAAGAACGGAAAGTCTGGAATTTTACCTTTTTGGTGGATGTATCAGGCTCCATGACCAGCAGACTGGCCATGGTTAAATACTCTCTGAACGTACTGGTAGATAATATGCAGGAAGGGGATCAAATCTCCCTTTGCACCTATGCCGGTTCGGTATCAACAAAGATCGCACCGACTACTATGGATGATAAAGAAATCATTAAAACCGCCATAAACAATCTTTCTTCGGGAGGCGGTACGGCCATGAGTTCCGGCATCCAGAATGCCTATAATACCAACATGCTGGGGTTCAAACAGGGGGGTGTCAACCGGGTGATTGTCTGCTCCGACGGGGATGCAAATATTGGCGACACCAGCCAGGAAAGCATACATGCACTTATCGCTAATTATATTGACTCCGGCATCACCCTCTCGACTATTGGTTATGGTCAGGGCAACTATAATGACCAGCTGATGGAGCAGCTTGCCGATAAGGGGAATGGCAATTACTACTACGTAGACTCCCAGGAAGAAGGCAAACGCCTCTTTACCGATGAACTGGCTTCCACCATGCAGGTGATTGCAAAAGATGTAAAGCTCCAGATAGAATTTGCGGCAAAATCAGTCCTAAAATACCGCTTAATAGGTTATAAAAACCAAAGTATTCCCGATTTTGATTTTGTTAAAGAAGATACTGATGCAGGAGAACTGGGGGCCGGTCATCGGGTAACGGCTCTTTATGAGTTGCTTTTAACTGAAAATCCGGGTAACCGCTTAGGCTCAATATCTCTGCATTATAAAGATCCGGATACGGATGCTACAGTCCCCAAAGAGTATCTGGTACAAAAAGAAGCTATTAACTCAGATTTTTCTACCTCAGCAAGCCGGTTTCGTTTTTGTGCAGGGGTAGCTGAATTTGCAGAACTTCTGAGAGCGAGTCCCTATGCAACAGGTACTACTTTAGCTGAACTGGAGACCATAATTTCTGAGTCAATAGACACCGGTGATGCTAAGGATAATGAGTTATTGGATTTAGTTAAAATTGCAAAGGGTATTAAATAGTATCCAGACTTGACGCTTTTCTCTCTAAAAGCTCTTTTGTTTGAGGTAAACATGAGGTACCTAAATTACAAATGAGTTCTTTAAGAGAAAAGCTTGAGCGGCTCAACAGGCTTCATATAAGAAATAAACTTGGTAAGAAGGGTGATAGAGATAATGGTCCTGTACCAATCAAGAATTTAACTCCCGCAAAACCTAAAAAATTTTGCACGCTTGATACCAGCAAATGGGGAGGGGTACAGGAAGATACCTCAACGTTTAACCGGGGAGAGGGGAAAGAGAAAAGTACACGATTAGAATTATCTATCCCATGTCTCAGAAAAGAATGGAAAAAAGAAAAAGACTTCTTCCGTATTAAGCGGCATATGCATACCTTCTGGACACGATCCAAAACGTTTGACTCTTTGTTCTACAAGACATTATCGGAAAAAGAAAACCCTTTTGAAATCTTCGGTCTTGGTTCTGGTCCGGAAACCTGGTGTTTCCTGGATTTGGAGACCTGTGGTTTCTCAGGAAGTAATGTATTTCTTATTGGTGCTGGTTATTTTAAAGATGGCGGCTTTCATCTTGACCAATTCTTTGCACGGGATTATGACGAGGAAGCAGCTATAGTACAAGGATTCTGGTCTCTCTTTGAATCATTTGATACCCTCATTACCTTTAATGGTAAAAGTTTTGACTGGCCTTTTTTAGAAGAGCGCTCATTCGTACATAAATTACCCCCCCGGCCACCGCAATACCACCTTGATATATTTCATTTTGCGAGGCGCCACTGGAAGGGTTGTCTGCCTAATTATAAGTTGCAAACCCTGGAAGAAATTTTTTGCCGGCGATCCCGGGTGGGAGATCTCCCCGGACGTCTTATTCCACAAGCCTATCATGATTTTGTAGCAGAGCCAGATTTACCGAGCCAGATGGTGGCAGCTGTGCATCACAATGCCCTGGATATTATCACTATGGCTGAACTGATGCTTGTAGTTATTTCACAAGAGTCATGTATAGGAAAATACTAAGGATATTTTTGACCAAAAAAAAACCGGAAGGGCAAGGGCACGCCACTTCCGGCTTTCCTCTGGTGAAAAGGAACTCTTAAAAAATCGGTATTAATTTATATGTATCTGATCCAGGCTGTCAATAAAAGAAGAGAGCTTCTCGTCAGTCTTAATCTGATTCTTATTTATGCGTTCAATAAGCTTCCAGGGGTGGGCGATATGCAGAACAGGCAAATACATCTGGGTATCTCCACCAATGTTTACCACTTTGTGAACCAATGGCCTTTCTTTTTTCTTAAAAACAGAAGCGTGACAAACCTGGCTCCATAAATACCTGAATGTATTGAGAAAAATCCACATCTCCATTCTAAACCAGGAGCGAAAGGAGGTCATTGAAATACGGTAAGTGATGTCATAATAATACTTCTGCATTACGGTCTGAAGGCTTTCATCATAGCCAAGGGTAATCTGGGCAAGACCGGTAAGTCCTGGTTTTACATAACGCATCCGCTCCATATAATGAGGAATCTCTTTGTTGTATTTTTCGGTAAAAAACGGTCTTTCGGGTCTTGCGCCGATCAAACTCATTTCACCTTTCAAAATATTGGTAAACTGGGGTAGTTCATCGAGATGGAAATAACGAAGCCATTTTCCTATACGGGTTATTCTGGGATCCCCGCCACCTATTTGGCATAATTGGGGACCATTCTTTTCTGCGTCACTTCTCATGGTACGATATTTATAAAGCATGAAAACTTTACCACAGATATTAGTTTGACGACGGTCAGAGTCTTTTGAGCGTCTGTTATTAATAACTAAAATCTTTCGGGAATTGTTAAGGCGGCGGTCTGTGCTACGATTGTTCCGTCCTACACGTTGCTGCCGATAGAGCACCGGACCCGGGCTGTCAAGTTTGATAAGGAGAGCGATAAGGGGGAATGTCAGTAAAAAAATACTGAAGCCCACTAAACCGGATACGATATCAATGAGTCTTTTTGTAATTTGTATGGTTGGTGTGGGAACACCTGGCTGTGCATTTTGTTTTTTCATTTTCATTTTCTTTTCACCTGAGATTTACTTTATATCCTAAATGTATCGCCGAATGGGAAAAAAATCCAGTGCTGTGACCGATTTATTACACCCATGACAATCCCCTTACAATCGTTACACAAATGAGACATTCTTTTGGCAAAAAAGGCTGAAACTGAATAAAGCAGTGTGTTAGCAACAGCTAAAATGAAACTTATGCCCTTGGGTATAAATTCACACTGAGCTGTATGGAAAAAGCTATTTTTCCAAAAGATTCTGTTACTAACGATTCCTATTAAATATTAGAGACACTAACAGGGGGGTAAACAGATGATGACAGATGGATCCTGTTTTTTTAAAATAATTGATGATTTTGCTCAAAAAATTGCAGAGTCATGGCATTTTAAAAAAAGATCATTTAAGAAATTCAGCTATTTTTACCTCTTTTTAGGTTTTTGCTCTCCTATTCCTTTGCTTTTCCATAATACTGATTCAGGAGCAGTTTTTAGCATTATCGCCCCAATTTTACTTTGCCTTGTTGTCCTTATGGATTTTTCCATCACAAAAATGGAAGCCATTTATCACCAGAAAAGCCCCATCCAGGCCTATCTTCCCTTTCCCGTCGTCATCTTAATTTTCTTTTGGTACGTGGCATTATTTTGTGAAGTCGTGTACTTTCGCTCTGGCATTATATTTTTTCGCTATTATAATGTTATTGCCCTGGTATGTTATGTAGCGGCATTTTTGATGATATATGGCTATTTAAAGCTCAAGGGAAGACCACTGAATCTGCACCGGTTTACCGAGGAGCTTGAAAAGTTCGGTGAAGAAAATGAAAAAGACGCTCCCCTCAATTATATCACTCTGACATTCAG
>JADFYW010000100.1 GCA_015232855.1 Fibrobacteria bacterium | reverse complement strand
TTTAAAAATTTAAAATTTTATGTTAAGCTAAATAAAAAATCTGACAGTCCATTTCTTATGTATGCAGGAAAGCAATCCCATATGGAAAAGGGGGTTTCAGTTATAAACATTCATTCTCTAAACTTATTATTGGACACCCTTTCAAGATAAAGCTCAAAACGGAAAACTTACGTTCTCTTCTTTCCCTATGTTTCAAAAAACTCGTTTCTTCTCTTCAAGCCCTAATCAAGGGCTTTTTTTATACCTGAATAATTGTTTATGACGGAGAATCAAACCCAGGCTAATATCTTTGTTTGCGATTTGCCAGTTATTCCCCAAATGTGGGAAGCAATCACTTCAAAGTAAAAGCTGCTTCTCTCCTTAATTGTTGTTTGTATTAAACTGGCGCACAGTTTCTGTTCAGAATCTATGTTATTAGCCACAGAGGACGCAGAGAAAATTTTCGATTATTTAAATTTTCTTCTCTGTGTTCTCTGTGCACTCTGTGGCTAATTGAAAACAGCTATTTTGAACAGATACTAACTAAACTTAAGCGTAATTGATTGTTTCATCCGCTTTAAAAAAGAAATTCGCTCAGGTCGTCTCTCGCATTTCATTTTCTTAAACGTACGAATAAGTTTTTTGAGTTTGAGCTTACTGCTAAGGCCAATATCTGTAAACTTGATACCAAATGCAGATTTATTATTGATATCAAGTCTCATAATTACGCCTCTGAGATTAAAAAGTACGTCTTCAAAAGTGAATTGAAGGTTTACGTTCTGCTCCTTATGAAAGGCATGATCAATAGACAAGAGAATACCGGATTCAGACACATTAAGTACTTCTCCCCCTTTGGGTTTTGAAGGCGCACCCATTTCAGGATATTGGATATTGACCTTCAGGTTCATCCCCCGGGGAATAAGATAACGGATTTTCTGTTCCCACCAGCGCTTGGATTTGTCCCAATAAATCTGCCGGGCGGCAGATATCAGGAAATAGGTTACCACTATAATATTGATAAGGAAGAATAAAACAGCAATGGCAATTTTGCTATACTCGCCATGGGCATAAAAGGCAAAGAGCACATCAAAGTATTTATAGGCTACATACCCCTCTATCAAATAAATTAAGGGTAAACTCCATGTTTTAACTGCCAGAATAGCCGCACCCGCAATAGGAAAGAGTAAGATATTACTTACAATCTCCCACCCGGTAAATACAGTGAATAAAGACACTGTATATTCTAAAATCGGCTTATGGGCAAAATAGGCATAAAATGGAATTTTCACAAAAGGCTCCAGAATATGCAAAAGCCCCAATATAATGATGGGTATCGGCCTGTAATTCATTAGATTTTTCCTTGTACTGAGTGAGGTGGAGTTCCCTACCTTATTTTACCAATAATCAGACTAAAAAATCAATAGTTTCAATTAACTTTTTCTATCTCATTAATTTCCAGATACCACACTGGCACCGCAAAGAGAAAAGCAGTATACTTGACAAGAAATAAAGCCTGTTTCTTAACCAAAGCTTTTAATAAATCAGAAAAAGCACTAGAACAAAAACTATGAAATCAAAAAAACCTATCGAAATTGCTGAAGACATTTTCTGGCTGGGAATTAAAAATGGGGAAGAAAACCTTCAATGTAACCCCTATTTAATCAAGGCCGGGGCAGAAAACATTCTCATTGACCCGGGATCAGTGCTTGATTTTAATGAGGTATCAAAAAACCTTCAGACATTGGTACCCTTATCTGAAATAACCCATATTATTCTTTCCCATCAGGATCCTGACTTGTGTTCATCATTACCCATGTTTGAAAGGGCCGGTGTAAATGCAACTTTTGTTACTCACTGGAGGACAATGGTTATCATAAAATACTACGGCATCATCTCAAAAGCCTATCATGTAAACGAAAATAATTTTTTGCTTCAATTAAATAACGGGCGTGAGTTAAAGTTTCTTCATGCGCCCTATCTGCACTTTCCAGGGGCAATCCTTACCTTCGATGAAAAAACAGAAACCCTTTTTACGGGGGACTTATTCGGAGCATTTACCATTAACAGTCTAAATGATGATATCTATGCAGATGAACAATACATTGAATCAATGAAAGCATTTCATGAACATTATATGCCAGGCAATGAACATCTTCGACCAATCATGGAAAACCTGCTTAACATGCCGATAAAACTCATTGCTCCTCAACACGGTAGTATTATTAAAGATAAAATCAGGGATTCCATTACTGCCCTCAGAGAACTGGAATGTGGTTCATTTCTCAATCCCATAAAGAAGAAAATAGCGGAAAGCGGTGGATATACCGGAATCTGTAATAAAGTACTTAAACGTTATTATTCCATTGCCGGAAAGGAAACGGTCATATCATGTTTCAAGTCAATAGATATTTTAATAAACCAGGAGACAGGAAGTATCGAAGACTTCAATTGTTCCGGCCCCGAATTATGGAATACGGTTTTTGATGTTATTTATGCAACAAAAGGCCTTTCCTGGATTACCCCGGTAGAAATTTTTGTCAAGGATCTTTGTACCCAGTATGATATACAACCACCGGAGATTTTTAATTCTCTGTTCATGGACATGGAAAAGCAATCCGAACAATTAGGAGAACAATATCGGGAACTCAAAGAACGCTCAGAAAAAATGGAAGCTCTTATTGAAAAAACACAAAGAGAGCTCGCACAAGATAGCGAAACAAAGTTATATAATTCAAATTTTTTCAATCATACCCTTAAAAACGAATTTGAAACAGGCATACCCGTTTCAGCCCTTTTGTTTATACATATAGATAATTTACAGAACATAAATCTTAAATACGGCAACAAAACAGGTAACCAGATCCTCCGGAACATTGCCTATTTAATCAAAGAATCCATTCCAAAAATTTCTTTGACCGCCAGGATGGAAGGTGCCATAATTGGCATCTATCTGCCTGGGTACGAGGAAAAACCAACCGCTGCCCTTGCCGAGGACATCCGTCTTAAGGTTTATGAATCTAAAGCAAACATTGAAACCGTTAGCATTTCTATCGGCACAGCTCATACGGCAGAACTCAAACGTAGTGATATACTTCCCGAAGACCCGATTTCTGTACTCCTTAATCTGGTCAGTGGCAGAGTACGTCAGGCTCAGCAGAATGGAGGTAATTATGTATGTGCAACAAACCCGGTAGAAACACAAAAAGACTCTCTGGGAAAAGTAATAGTTGTAGATGATGATCAAATGAATACCGATGTACTTAAAACCATATTGGAGAGTATGCTTTTAGAGGTAAAAGTATTGCATGACGGTCAGGCTGCACTTGAAGAAATCGAATTATATTCTCCGGATATTATTATTTCAGAAATCATGCTTCCTAAAGCCGATGGCTTTTTAATACGGGAAAAAATGATGGCCCAGTCCGCCCATAGCAATATTCCATTTATCATTACGTCCCATGTAAAGAATGAAGAAACCATTGAACGAGCAGCAGCTCTTAAAATAACCCGCTATTTTAAAAAGCCATATTTTTTATCTGAAATGGTGGGTGTTGTAAAAAACAACCTGGGAATCTGAAGATCTCATGTGTCCAACAAGTTTAACGCCCCTCAACTTGCCAGATAATATCTGTGCCTGGCTCACACAGATGAAATCATGGGGGAGTATTTTCCTATCCCAGGTTCAGGCCCTCACCCTGCAACAATGGTCTATGCTTTTCCTTGGCCTGCTCCTTATTATGGACATTAGTGCCATAATAATAATCTTATACAACAAGCAAAAACTAAACAGGGAAGAGTCTCAAAGTAAGTGGACTGCTGATTTTATTGTAAATCGCTTAGACAATACGCCCCTTGAGGAACTGTTTACCATTTTCCGACGGCCCCGTAACCAATGGATATTATTAAACCAGTATATTGAACTGCGTCAGAATATAAGAATCAGGTCCCTGCTCCAAAATAAAATTCATAGCTTATTTACCCATTTTAAAATAACAGTTCGCCTCACCAAAAGACTTTGTTCATACCGTAAATTCAGGCGAATTGATGCGGCAGTCAGCCTTGGACACCTCGGTTCAGATGATGCACGGATAGCCTTGCAAAACCGTTTAACTAATGAAAAAAACTGGCTTGTCCGGATGTACATTGTAAATGCACTTACCGAAATTAACCACAAAGATTCTATACCCGGCATTGTAGAAACCTTAAAAAATGCTCCTGATTGGTATTTTAAGCGAGCAACCTCTTTCCTTACTGATTTTGGACATCAATTATATGAATATATACCTCAACTCCTAAAGCACCAGGATAAATCCATACGCTTGCTCATTATCCAGTTTGCTCACAGCTATATTGCCGGAGACCTGCATAAATATCTACTTAAAACCATTAAAGACGATGATATCGAACTGGTAAGAGCTTCTGCCAATGCTCTCGCCAGCCAATATCCAGGCAGTCTGGATATAGACTATTGCCTGTCACACCCCGACCAAATAATGAAAGAAGCTGCCATTATCGCCATGGAGAAGAGGGCTGGTAAAGCCCCTCTTTCACAACTGATTCAGCTCTCCACTATCCCGGAACTTTCCCACCATGTGGTTCGGGCCCTGACCACCGTTATTTCTTCCCATCCCTACCAGATTCATTCTCTGGTAAAGTACTATAATCAGTCGAACAATAAAGATGAACGACAGAGAATAATTCAGGTACTGGCCAATAAAGCTGAATTTTTTATTCTGAATCTGCTATCAGAAAATGGAGCAGAATCCAGCATAATCCTTCAGGCCATGTTACAAGAAGGGTTTATTAATACCATCCTTGGTTTTTTATCACGGAACAAAAATATTGAGTTCGAAAACGCACTCTTAACCGTTATTAAAAAGAGCATAAGTGATTCACCTGAGCTGGAAACGACTCTCCGTAGTTACCTGCCGGAACGGCTGCTGGGAAAACTGAAGCTCGAACCTCTCATTGCTGAACCCAAAAAGAAACATTCCGGCAAAGCAATCATAAACCGCATGCTTCTTGTCGTGATGTTAGTTGGTTCGGTCCTTATTTTTCCCGGTGTATTTCTTTTGCTTCATCATTCAGATGTGTTCAACATGTCACTTTCCGTAGCTCTGAAACGCTATGTGTTGGATTGTAATTATTACCTCATTTTTTACACCGTATCCATTAGTTCAATTTATCTTTTCCTTCTGTTTCTTTCGGCCATTGACTCAATGAAACAACGGGCCTATGCTTCCGTCAAAAAGCGTTCCTTCCTGTTTAGAAACAAATTATTACCGTCTATTTCTATTATTGCTCCTGCCTATAACGAAGAACTAACCGTTATAGAAAGTGCCAATTCACTCTTAAATATCAGATATCCTGAGTTTGAAGTACTGGTAGTTAATGATGGTTCCAGTGACAAAACCCTGCATACACTCATTGATTATTTTGACCTCGAAAAAGTCGACATGGTGATAACACCCCACATTACAACCAATCCCATACGGGGAATATACCGGAACAAAGCCATGCCCAGATTAACCGTTGTTGACAAAGCGAATGGAGGAAAAGCAGACTCATTGAATGCGGGCATTAACCTTTCCCGGATGGAATATTTTTGCGGCATTGACGCCGACTCTCTTTTAGAAGAAGACGCACTTTTAAAATTAGTTTCCACATCCCTGGACGTAGACAAAGAAACCGTCGCTGCCGGGGGAAATATTTTCCCGGTAAACGGCTGTCAGGTGTCCCATGGGGTTCTGGAAAAGACCGGAGTTCCTCAGAGTCATCTTGCCAATCTACAATTTATCGAATACATACGGGCATTTATGGCAGGACGTATAGGCTGGGCAAAATTAAATTGTCTGCTCATTATTTCCGGCGCTTTTGGTTTATTCAGTAAAAAGCGAATAATAGAATGTGGAGGATATTTAACGGCAGGCGGAAAATACGGTCACGATACTGTAGGCGAAGATATGGAATTAGTGGTAAGAGTTTCCCGGCATATGCGGGAAGCGCATCTACCTTATCAAATAACGTACTCCTATAATGCGAACTGCTGGACTGAAGTACCCGAGAAATCAAAAATTCTCTTCAGACAGAGGGACCGATGGCATCGGGGCCTGATAGAAATACTCACCTTCCATCGGGGAATGTTTTTTAACCCCCGGTATGGTCGGTTAGGGCTCATTGCTACCCCCTATTTCTACTTTTTTGAAATGATGGGACCCCTGGTAGAGGCAAACGGTTATCTTATGGTAGTTCTTTCTGCGGTACTCGGTATATTAAATCCACCAATGGTACTTATGCTCTTTGTGGCCACGGTCATGTTGGGAGTTTTTATTTCTATAGCCGCCCTTATTATCGCTGAACAGGAGGTCAGCTATTTCAGATTCAGAGAAGTGCTTAAGCTCATTTCCTATGCTATCATCGAAAATTTTGGTTTCCGGCAAATGATGAGTTTATATCGGGTAGTTGCTTTTATTAATGTTATCAAGGGAACATCCGGCTGGGGAAAAATGGAACGAACAGGCTTTGCCGGGAGTAAAAAGAAATGAACCCATTGCTTACATTTATCATCCTTGTAGGCGTTCTGGCCAGTCATATTTCCGGCGCCTCTCTGGACAGGGCCAAACAACTGGCCAAAGAAGGACGTTATCTACAGGCCCGAACCACCCTTGATTCACTATTACAAGACAATCCGGATAATAGTGATGCCATGCTCTTAAAAGGACTTTGTTTCTCCTGGGAAAAGCAATTCGATTCTGCGAGAACGTATTTGAAACAGGTTCTCAAACTAACCCCGACCTATCGTGAAGCCTGGCAGGGCATTATTAATACCTGGAAGTGGCAAGACAACAAAGACAGTCTCGAAGCCGCTCTCATTGCGGCCTGCAACACGTTCCCCAAAGACTCTCTTTTTTGTAAACCGCTCACCACTTCTCAATTGCCTTCAAAAAACCAGAAGCAAAAACCACTGTTGACAGTCCCACCACCAAAAACAAAAAATATATGGACAGCAACCTCTCTACGATACCGGGGAGACCTGTATCAACTGTCACCGGAAAGAAGCCCCTGGGGACAAATAACCCTTGAACAAATAGTTAAAACAATAAAATGGGTTTCTGTTACCGGTATACAGGCTGCCCGTCGCTCTTATGGCCCCGAAGTCTTTGGTTATGGAGCTGGCATTACCCAAATGCTGAATTATCGCTTGCATCCCGTTTTTCTGTTGGAGCTCCTTGGTGGTCTGTCACCCTATGCCATGTTTGACACCGTATTCGCAAAATTTGAAGCGGGTCTTGGAGCTTCAGTCAGCATAAAGAACGGGTTCATCCTCCGGGGCAGAGCCAACTATCGGGATTATGGCAACCAAAGTACGATTTTTTTTCTTCTGGCAGCCGATAAATATCTTTCCCGCTTTCTCTTCAGTATTTCCAATTATCTCACCCCGGGAAAAGACAGGCTTTTTTATAGCTGTGATGCCTCTGGGAGGGTTTTCTGGGGCCCAAACAGTGCTCATTGGGCAGGAATTAAGGCGGGGGCAGGTAAATCCGAACTCAGTGAAGGTGGACTTGGACAGGGAGAGTTTATTTTCCTCTTTGGCCGTGCTGAAGTATATTATTTGCTAACCCGGCATTTTGGGATGGCAGTAAGTGGTGAATCTGCAAGAGAACAATACGGATATAACGAACCATTTATGCGATGGGCCTGGGAAGCAGGACTTACCTATAACTGGTAGAGGAGCACAGTATAATGAAAACAATTTTTCTTATTCCCACACTCATATTGGTCATCACCGGCTGTCTTTTCAATGAAGTCCGGGACAACAAAAACAGCAATACGGTTTTGCTTTCTCAAACAAAAGAAATGGAGCGTATGCATGACACATTGTCTGTTTACACCGAAGATAGTAGCTCAGCAAAACGAACTGCAGCTACCGTAACCACTGCCAAAAAAATTCCGGTTACTGATTTCACATACACCATCACCCAGGTCGCCCGGGTACTGCCGGTGAACATTGCCGGAACTCTTGTTCAGGCCAATGATATTGTCATACAAGGTAGTCAGGCCGTTGTGGCCTATAATTTTGCCGGAGATATTTTTGCCGGAGCCATCCAGGTAATTGACATTTCCAAAAAGGGCGAGCCAGAAATTATTCTGGAACTCCTTTTCAATTCTATAGATATAAATGCGGTAGCAACCGATGGAAATGAAGTGATTTTTGGCGGTGCTGCCGACCCGGATAAATGGCCGGCAAAAGCCTTTGTGGGTAAATTCAATATCAAGAATCCGGATCCTGACAACATTGAAAATTCATTTGTTTTTTTGCCCTCCCATGCGGTCACCGGAATTACCCGGTCAGGAAACAATTATTTTGCAGCCTCTGGCGCAAAGGACGGGGCATTAGTTTCTTTAGATAAAAACCTGCTTCCTTTGGACACTGTTTTAATTGATGATATCAGAGATGTTAAAAGTTTTAGCGGAGGAGTATGTATTATAACAGGCATCACTGACAGCAAAGAGACAACTTCTTACGTACGAACACTCACAACATCTCTCGATGCATCCGGACAATGGGATATCCTTAATTTTGGGTCAGACTATCACAAGGCCACTCTTGAAATTAACGGAGGCCAAACAGCCCTTCTCGGTTTGTCAGAAGCTGGCACCCGTATCATCAGCCTCCCGGACGGTGATGAACTCTACCAGAACCCAAACCCTGTAATAACCAGTAGCTTAAAGGCAAACACTAACAGTGTTTCTTCAGACGCCAACCTGCTTTTTACTGCAAATGGCAACTACGGTTTCAGAGTTTATAAAATTAGCAGTTCAGATTTCAGTATGACCGAATATGTCGGTTATTATCCTTTTGAAGGACTGACTGAAGGTGGCGAAAACTACTCGGCCAACCACGTTGAATACCAGGCAAACCACCTTTTTGTCGCTGCCGGTGTTGGCGGAGTTATCATTTGTGTTATAGAAGAGAAGTAAACTCTTCTTTCCTGATGTTCTAGTTCTGCGCAACTCATCACACATTATTATGCCATCATGCGCAAACTTTTGCGCAATTTCTAACAGAACCCTTTATTCCTTTTAAATTGGCCGCAATATTTCTGGCATGTTTTTCGCATTTCAAATTGCGTATATTAGCATTAAAGGAACAAACTCATGCAGGATTCAAAATCTATTTGGAATTATAAAGGCACTATCCCCTACCTCCTGGTAGTCTTCTTAAATGCCTTTACCGATTTAGGTCATAAGATTGTCATTCAAAATGCAATCTTTAAATATTATGATGGTCCAACCCAAATGGCCCTAACAGCAATTGTAAACGGTCTCATTCTCCTTCCTTTTATAATGACCTTCACTCCTGCAGGATTTCTCTCTGACAAGTTTGCCAAGAACCGGATTATCCGGATTTTTGCATTTGCTTCAATCCCGATTACCATCCTGATAACTGTTTGTTATCTGAATGGTGCATTTTGGCCAGCCTTTGGTCTCACCTTCCTGTTGGCCCTGCAAAGCGCATTTTATGCTCCAGCTAAATATGGGTATATCAAAGAATTGTTTGGGAAAGAAAAACTCGCAACCGGAAACGGGGCGGTCCAGGCGGTTACGATTTTCGCTATATTATCCGGCATATTTCTTTACTCCATTCTCTTTGAATATTTCCTTCCTGCAAATTATACCGGTCTTGAAGGTATCCTCAGTGCAATTTACCCAATAGGATATTTCCTTATCTTCGGTGCGGTACTTGAAACAATCCTCTCGTTTTTCCTGCCCAAAAAACAAGAGACGGATAAAACATTAACCTTTTCCACTAAGCAATATCTTCAAGGCAAATATCTTTCAGCAAACCTTAAAAGTATATGGGGAAACCAAACGATACGTCTGAGTATTATTGGGCTTGGTATTTTCTGGGCAGTGAACCAGGTCATACTCGTTTGCTTTCCCGTATTTTTAAAAGAAGTCACGTTGGAAACAAATACCGTTGTTGCCCAGGGTATTATGGCTATGGCGGGTGTCGGGGTTATCCTGGGCTCAATCTTTGCCGCCCGCGTATCAAAGAATTACATCGAAACCGGTATCATTCCACTGGGTGCTATCGGTATGTCGGGTTCTCTGTTCCTCCTTCCCTATTTTGAAAGCAGAACCGTCCTGGGAGCACTCTGTTTTACCTATGGATTTTTCGGTGGAATGTTTATCGTACCCCTTAATGCCTTAATTCAGTTCCATGCTGGCAAAAAGAACCTGGGTAAAATACTGGCTGGTACCAATTTTATTGAAAAACTCTTTATCCTCGGTTTCCTGGTATGCGCCCTTGGCCTATCACTCCTCCAGATAAGCCCCCAAAAAATATTTTTAATGCTGTTCATTGTTACCTTGCTTGGTACCCTCTACACGGTTTATCAGATCCCCCAGTCTCTCATCCGTTATATGGTTCGCGCAGTCCTTTCCCAGAGATACCACCTCCAGGTACAAAGCTTAAACAATATCCCTTCTAACAAGGGTACCCTTCTGCTTGGTAATCATATCAGCTTTCTGGATTGGGCGGTTTTACAAATGGCCTGCCCCCGTTCAATCCGCTTTGTGATGCATCGCAGTTATTATGAAAAATGGTATATAAAATGGATACTTGATATTTTTAAAGTAATACCCATTGCCTCAGGTGCCAGTAAAAAAGCTCTGGACCAGATACATCAGGCCTTAAAAAACAACCAGGTTGTTGCGATATTCCCAGAGGGTCATATTAGCCACACCGGTCACCTTAGTACCTTCAGGAACGGTTTTGAACGGGCTGCAAAAGAGACCGGCGCCATTATAGTTCCTTTCTATATCAAAGGACTTTGGGGCAGCAAGCTTTCCCGGGCATCTGAAAAAATGCAGGAAATAACCAAGCTCGCCGGACAACGCACCATTACCGTAACCTTCGGTCGCAACCTTGATGACAAAACAAACGCAGCAGAAGCTAAACAAGCCGTGCTCGAAACATCTATTCATGCCTGGAAAGATTATGCTGAATCACTTGCTCCCTTGCCCATCTCCTGGCTGCGTACCGCAAAAAAACTTGGAAAACAAATAGCTCTGCATGATGCCTCCGGCGTTAGTTTCACCCAATCTAAACTATTAACCGCAGTACTTTCTTTTTCAGGAAAATTAAAAACTGATTTAGTGAACCAACAAAATATCGGTATTCTACTTCCCCCCTCTGCCGGAGGTGTAATTGCGAATATGTCCGTTTTACTTCAAGGTAAAACCGTCGTGAATCTGAATTATACCACTGAACCCACTATTCTCAACAAATGTGCTGAGAAAGCAGATATCAAAACTATCCTGGCATCCAAACTGTTTATTAAGAAACTCACGGATAGAGGCATAGACCTAACCCCCCTTATTGCCGGACGCAAAGTGATATATCTTGAAGAGGTAAAGAAGTCCATTTCTAAAAAAGCAATGATTTTAATGTTTGCTCAGGTTAAAATCCTGCCGGCGTTCTTGCTCGAAGCCCTGTATGCAGGGTCCATGAAAATGAATGATACTGCAGCTATCCTGTTCAGTAGTGGTAGTGAAGGTGATCCGAAAGGCGTCCAACTTTCCCATACCAACATCATGGGCAACCTCAAGCAAACCGCAAGTGTTATCAATCCCACCAAAGATGATGTGATGCTCTGTTCCCTGCCCCTCTTCCATGCTTTCGGACTCACCATAACCACCTTTTTACCCCTCGTTGAATCCATCCCGGTTGTATGTCAACCAGACCCTACTGATGCCAGGACAATCGGCAAACTCGTAGCACAACACAAAGTGAGCATTTTATGTGCTACATCCACCTTTCTGCGGATTTACACCCGCCATCCCAAAATCCAGCCTCTTATGTTTCAGAGCTTAAGATTAATTGTTGCCGGAGCAGAGCGACTCCGGGAAGATGTACGCAAAGGATTCAAAGAAAAATTTGGCAAAGATGTTATTGAAGGGTATGGAACTACAGAGACTACACCGGTTGCAGGAGTAAATATTCCGGATATTCTCCTTTCTCCTGCCGGCAATCTCCAGATAGGTAACAAAACGGGTACGGTTGGCATGCCCCTTCCAGGCTCCACTTTTAAAATAGTAGACCCGGAAACACTGTTGCCGTTACCTATCGGAGAAGCCGGCCTGATTCTTATCGGCGGAACTCAAATTATGCTGGGGTATCTGAATGACCCGGATAAGACCAACGATGTGATTGTTGAAAAAGATGGAATACGCTGGTACAAATCAGGTGACCGGGGTAAAATCGATGAAGATGGTTTCCTCACCATCCTGGATCGCTATTCCCGTTTCGCAAAAATCGGTGGTGAAATGATTAGTCTGAGTGCTGTGGAGACAAAAGTAACTGAGGCAGTAAAAGATAACCCTGCCGAAGTAATGGCCGTTAATCTGCCCGACAGTGTTAAAGGTGAAGTCATTGTCCTTCTTTATGAAGGTGAGCAAGAAACAGACTCCGTAAAAACAGCAATTAACAGTGCAGGCATCCCTCCTCTTATGAAACCCAAAGAGATAATCAAAGTGGATACCATTCCAAAACTTGGAACCGGAAAATCTGACTTTGCCAAAGGGAAAATTTTAGCTACGGAACTGACAGGCAGGTAAGTTCAAACCTGACATCACGTTATAATATCTTTTCCCTGATTATTATTTTTCAGGCACTTCAATAAAAAACGTTGTTCCTTCTTCAGCAGAGGTAGTAAAGCCAACCTTCCCACCCAGGTATTTTTCTCCCAGCAACTTCATACTATAGGTTCCAATACCACGGCCAGGTTGTCCTTTGGTGCTGAATGAACGTTTGAAAATCTGGGAAGCCGTTTTTCGGGGAATTTCAGTCTGGTTATTAACGGTAAAACGATGACCACTTTCTTTTTTTTCGGCAACTACCGTTACCAACTGCCCCTCAGCAGAAGCCTCAAGAGCATTTTTAATCATATTACCAAGTACCCTTAATAAAAGGGTCTTATCTGTTGTAATATTCTCCTTAGAGTTTTCAATGGCAAAGGTTAAACCAACCCCTTCAAACTGTATATTTCCCTTATATAGTTTCTCGAGTTGTTCAAACATCGAAGCAACAGAGGTTTCAGAAACATCCAATGTTAACTCTCCTTTCTCAGCACTGATTATGCTTCTAAAAGAATTAATTTCATCAGATACCTGTAAAGCCAAACACATTATTCGGTCAGCAGCTTCTTTTGGATCTTCATCGTCAAAATCCCGTAGCAGATAGCCCCAGCTATGGATTCCGCTTACGGTATTAAGAATATCATGGAAAAAAGTTCTTTCCAGGAGATCACGCCTTTTCTCTGCCTGAATATCCTGTAAGGTAAAAGCAATAAAATCATGTGTTCCAATTTTAACCGGTGTTGCCTTAGCACGAAATTCATGGGCAGTTTGTACACCATTATCCTCTGATGTCAGGATACATTCCTTTGGTTCTGGTTTACCATTCTGGCAAGAAAGAATAGAAAGTACTGCACCACATTGGCTGCATGCTTCCGCGGTCCCACACCCATCTGGTCCCAATTTACTTTTGTCACAGTTTACCACTTCTCCGGGTCTTTTCCCCACAACAAAATTATTCGTTAACCCTAAATCCTGAAGTAATTGATTGTTACATGTTAAGATCTGCCGTTGCTGATTTAGGATAGCAATATAACCACCTACAGACTCAAGCATTGCTTGTAAGAGGGGATCTTCTGCACCTTTTTTCTGAAGTTCTATATCTTCCTGACTTGCACGTCCCGCAGGAGCAAAATAGGTTTCTGGTTTCTTATTATTATCCACTTTAACCATGGTAGTTTACCTTTCTTTAAACCATACTGATAAAATACTTTTTTTCAATGCGGTAGAATCTTTTATTCTTCTTGATCCCGAAGAGATCCTTCTACTAACTTGTGGTAATCGTCAATAGTGATAAGTTCGGCGTTTTCTTCCATTCTCATTGGATAAATAATGCCTTCCAGATGGTCATACTCATGCTGAAAAATACGGGCAATAAACCCTTCAAAAGTTGCTGATACGTTTACTCCATTTCGGTTCACATATTCAACCTCAATGCTCTCAGCTCTGTTTACCTGCCCCCTATATCCTGGAACACTGAGGCAACCTTCATAATCGATGATATTCTCCTCAGACATCGTTTTAATTTGTGGATTAATAACTGCTTCCATTTCCATCTTTGGTGCGTCAGGATAACGAAGATTTGGGCCAGAGGCCATAATAAACAGTCTTATTGACTTACCAACCTGCGGTGCGGCAATACCGACTCCCTCATAATGGGTGCAGGCCTCCATAAGTTCATCAATAAATTGCTGCATGCCAGGAGACGCTATATCAGTCACCAGTTCGGCTTTCTGCTTTAGAACGGGGTCTTCTAGTGGTATTAAATCGGGTATACTCATATTCAAATAGTATATATTATTTATTGGGTGCGGATCTTTTGAAACAGCCATAATTTATGGAAAATGTATAAAAAAGAGCGTTTGGAATGTCATTGCCCTGCATGACGGGGCAATCCATCCCGAGTTATGTAACCTGGTTTTGATAACCTCATTCAATTCTGAGTTGTAAAGGTTACATGTATTGTTATGAGTAATGAACTTGTTTTTTATTATAACTAAGCTGGATTGCCCTGTCCAGCAGGGCAATGACATGTGCATGGCCTGTTTGATTCCAATTTTTCCCGTTTAAAAAGAGCCTCACCCTTATTTATTTACAATAAGATCCACAGGATTTTCACCCTTGGGTTTAATTCCAAGTAAGTGTAAAGTGAATTTTTCGCTCCCACAACACAAGCTTTGGACCTTTATTCTGAGATTATGCAAACAACAAACATAATTGCAAGAATATACATCAGGGAATGGCTATTTTTTGAGTAGTTCTGTTATTTTTCCAATGTAGACTAATCAGATAGACCCCGGCAGAATGTAATGGCAGCTGCACAATGGTCTCTTTTGACTTCGGAGAGAAGTTAAAACGAGAAACAATCTTTCCTTCAAGATCATACATATTTATAGTAAGCACTTTTACCAGCTGTTCCAGAGTTATCTTCATCTGAGTACCGTTAAGCATAGTAACTGATGAATGAACGATATGCTCTGGCCGATTCGTAAATGAGTTGCAATTTTGTGTAGTAAGCCAGTCTTTATCCACAGCATACTTGTCCACCCATTCCTTCACCGGTATAGAAAGCGCACACAAACGATTATTATTCACACTTAAATGTTCCGTCGGTGTAAGATATATAATACTTTCTGGCAGTTCAGTAAGACCGGAACTATCAAGTCTCATTTTCGTTACCGCATCCATATATCCAATATTCTCGGGGATTTTTGAAAGAGTTAACCCACTCAACAACAATGTACTAATTCTGTTGCTTGCGTCTTTTTCTGAAACCTGTGCTACAGATAAATTGAGTTTGTTACTGTCAAGTATGGCCTTTATGCTGGCTGAATCCCGGGTATATGGTTTGGTAACAGGAAATCCCCAGAAATGCATGGCACCCACTTCCTTTGGTGTTTTAACCATAGGGGCTTCGGATATCCGTTTTGCTCCGGCATAGCTGATGGCTGTGGCCGAAGAAACATTTTGAGGTGAGGTAAGAATAACATGATTTTTCCATGTACTTCCCGAAGAAAGAGAAGCGCTTGCACCCTGTAGACGAAATTCCTTCTGAGCCCCCGGATACCAAATCAAGCTATCTCCTACATTTTTCATAATAAGCCTGATTTCATTTGAGCCCCAAACTTCAGCCCACATGATTCGTGGTGGCTCAATATTTTTTTCACCGACTTTGCCGTAAAGGTCACGGTTTAGCAGTCGATATACATTTCTTCCGCTTCTTTCATACCCGTCATAAAACTCATAATGGCAATTGTCATCCATATGAGGACAGTTAGAGGTAGACATAGCTTCAATTTCAGAGTTTTCTTCCGCCAGCTGACGAAGCGCTTCTTTAATATTCCCCACTTCTCCTTCGCTCCCTCCACAACCCATACGAATTTGAAAGACATAATATTTTTCAACGCTCGGATAATCTTCATGCCAGTCATCTAATAATTGATAAAACAACGTCTTATATTGTTGTGTATTGATGACCGATAACATGGCATTACTCTCACCCTGATACCACAATATGGATCTGACACTACTTTTTAATCCGGTTTTATTTAATCTTGTTAACAATCTTCCGTAATTAGTCCCGGCATCATCGGGATCAGCGTCATTGCGGGGAAATAATTCAATCCAGGCCCCGCCTAATCCTTCATTAAAAATAGCCACGGGAATTTTGTGTTCATCAACAATCAACTTAGCCATAACTATTCCCCACTGGCCAGTCCCGCCATCTTTTGAACCACTTTCGGCACCCTTTCCAATAAACCAGGCATCAGTATATCCCTTGCTATTGCCACTGCCATAAACTCTTATAAAAGGTGAGTTAAAGTCATTGCCAGCACTGGAGCCTGCTTTATCACCAGCAGCGGCGTTTGACTGCCCCTGGAGAACGTAGACATCTCCGGCTACAACTTCATTAATCGTCTTAACCAATTGTGTTTTACTCGCATTTTTAAGATGTACCTCAAACTTGTAGTTCGCCAACTCTGCCTTAATTTTATGAGTTATAGAAAATGGAGCTGTAGACCCGTTATAATTTAATTGGTTTACAGTAGCATCTCCCTGCTTTTCACCCTCACGATAGATTGTGAGAGTGATTTGAGTATAATTGTCTGCTGTTTTATCTACAGTACCTTCAAATGTGACGTCAGCCAGACTAGTGGTGAGATCACGGGCATAAAGCTGCTTGTCTATGGGGCATTTGGTAAAAGTGGCCTGTCCCATGATACCACTAAAGCATAAGGAAAGGACCATAAAAACAGCTCTGAAGCTTTTCAAAAACCGGGGAATTTTAAAATTCATAATTGATTTCCTGATCAAATTTCCAAAATATATTTATAATAA